>RFGJ01000257.1 GCA_003696665.1 Gammaproteobacteria bacterium
CCTCAAACACAAAAACTATGAACAAACAAATCACCCCCCGTCCCATGCACAACACGTCCAGGCTGCTGGAGGACCTCCACAAGGAGGCGACCTATTGTGGTCAGCGCGGAATTTGTTACAGTATCTTGGAAGATGACGAACTGAAAGGGAATGAAATCACCATCAATGGCAAGGTGGTGAAGAATTTCGGGTCTTGTAGCTATTTAGGGTTGGAGTTGGATGATCGGCTTAAAGAGGGTGCGATTGAAGCAACGCGGAAATACGGGCCTGCCTTTTCTTCATCACGCATCTTTCTTTCTTCACCCCTTTACCGGGAATTACAAGAGCTTTTAGAAGCCATTTTCGACTTGCCGTTGGTCGTGGCACCTACCACCACGCTGGGCCATATTGCAGCCATTCCTTCTTTGGTCGATGCGGCCGATGCGATTATCATGGATCACCAAGTTCACGCCAGTGTGCAAAATGCTGTGCGAATAGCCAAGACTCAGGGTGTACATGTAGAGATGATTCGTCACAGCAGTATGGAAAACCTTGAATGGAGACTAAGTAAATTGACAAAGCAGTTTCGGAATGTCTGGTATTGTGCGGATGGCGTGTATTCCATGTTCGGAGATACCATCCCCATGCAGGCCATGATCGAATTTCTGAACACTTATGAAAATTTCTACTTGTACGTGGATGATGCTCACGGGGTAAGCTGGCATGGGGAAAAAGGAAAAGGTATAGTCCTTTCTCAGCTTCCCCGACATGAAAAAATGGTGGTGGTAGGATCGATGCATAAAAGCTTTGGCTCATACGGAGGGATCTTGATCTTCCCAGATGAAGAGCTTCGAAATTTCGTAAATAATACAGGCAGTACGATGTTTTTCTCGGGACCTATTCCCAACCCTTCCTTAGGGGCAGCGGTAGCTTCTGCAAAGATTCATTTAGGGCCCGAACACCCGATACTTCAACAGCAATTAATTGAGCGAATCAGGTATACAAATGACCTGGCCGCACAATTGGGATTGCCTATGATAGTGTATGAAGAAACACCCATCTTTTTTGTCGCAGTGAGTAAGCCACAGGTGGGATATCGAGTAGTCCAAAAGATGCAGGATAGAGGCTTTTTTGTAAATATTGCCTCTTACCCCAGTGTGCCCCTGAAAAATGCCGGCTTGAGATTCACGATCACAAACCTCCATTCTTTCGAGGATATCCAACAAATGCTTTTGAATTTGAAAAAGTCACTGGATGAGGCATTGGATGAGGAACGGTTCTCCTATGAGGAGATTTGGCATGCGTTTAGCAAAATTGCCCCACCAAAAAAGGCTGCAAAAGCCGAATGATTTTGAGGTGAAGAGTGTGGCGAATTGAGGATAGAGGATGCGCTCCTGGTTGGACGGGGGCGCATCCTCTTTTTCTTGGTTTCAAAACAGGTTGGTGTGAAAATTGATGTACGTAAGTTCCGAGATCCTGAAAGTTGGGAAGGAGGGAATTGCGTCAATCAAGAAAAGAGCCAGTTGTGATCTCCAAGCTAATCCGCCATAAGCGACAATTAGTTGATTGGTTCATGCCTGATGTGCTGGATCCGGAAGAACATCCGGTTCAGTACAGAAGGACAAAGATGCTGATCGAACTTCACCTTTACTTAGTGCTGTTCGATATTATCGTCATGCTTGTCACATGGACGATAATGCCTGAAAATAGCGATGTGCCATTAGGATTTGCTCTGTTGTTTCTTGGTTGCTCCCTGGCCTTGCTGAAATTGACCCAAAGTTTAGCGGTCATAGGTAATTTTCTGGCTGCCGGCTGGTTCCTGGTGCTCGTGCCGGCCATTCTGAAAACGGGGGGGTTGTATTCCGACAACATGCTGTGGTTGGCCCTGGCGCCGGCCATTGCG
>RFGJ01000258.1 GCA_003696665.1 Gammaproteobacteria bacterium
GGGTAGACAGCCAAACTGAGATGGTGTTATGTTGAAAGTGTCCAAACGAACTACTCTCCACAAAAAAATGTACACACTACACGCGCTAAACACGGCTCAGTATATCCACAACTTTAAGGTGGCACTCATGCAAGTCAAAGATTACAGCTTCATCTTCATCGAGGGTTTCATCGCAGCAACGGTAGCGCTAGTTACCTTCTGCATCATCTACACCGGCGCTTCCATCATGTTCGTCACCGACCGGTATGTAAAAGACACGGTGGAACGAGGCATCACATGGTACATCGAGGTTGAGGAAGAAGACCCACCATCACCCTCAACACAGGCTCTTCAATACTGCGAACCATTTCTCAATTTCGTCGAGAGCTTCATGGATGTATTCACCACACCTCCACTCGAAGAGCAAGCCAGCAACGAACACCTTCTGTACGATATACTAGGGGCGCTGGAGGTCGCCTCAACCATCATCCACTAGAAGCGGCAAGGGGAGGGCACTAACCCTTGCCATCCAACACACACCACAACGGAGCAAAACACGATGTCTAATTTTCAACCCTACAACGAGTGCGAACACACCCGCACATGCAAAGCGTTTGGTAGATGCACTGAAAAAGGTGACTGTAAGCGACGCGGCAAGACCATCGACGTGCCCGCTAGACCAGTAGACCCTAAGCAACTTCGTTAGGGTAGGTAGGGGAAGGTGATAGCCTTCTGTCATCTTTCCCCTATCGCAAGGTGGCAAAATAGTACACTGACTGAGGGCAACAAGGCGCTCCGCCTATCAAGACTTACTTGAGAACCGTGAGCCTGACGTATTGACTTGGGAACCGGGGTTCGCTATTGTTAAGGGGGGATGGGCATCACACATGAGCCTATGGGAGCACGCATGTACGCTCGGTTCCTCTGTTTACTAGCAGGGCACAACGCAGAACCCGCGCTGCTTTTTATACACGGGTTCTACGTAGATTCACTGAGGGCAACAAGACACGCTAGTATTCCATGCGTTAATTATCGGGGTGTTCACTA
>RFGJ01000259.1 GCA_003696665.1 Gammaproteobacteria bacterium
AAAACTGTTTGCGCGTTCAGACGGCATCTCGCCCGGCGTGCCGTGGTACGATCCCAAGGCGGCATTTATTTACTTGGCAGGTTTGTTCTTTTTGATCCAAATTATTGTCGCTTACTACAATTGGTGGTTCTTGCACAACGCCCCACTGGCAGTGGCAGCTTATTTGTTAGGGCTCGGATTGCCTGGCGTTCTATATTTAGCGTTCGTGCATCCGTACCGCCTCATCTACCACATGATTCGCAATCGCACCACGTCGCTGCCGCGCAAAACGGCTTTTGACCTCATGGGCACCGACGCTTTTAATTAATTAGAATTATGCTTCAAAGTGGTGTATGGAGAGATTGAAGACGGCGGCGTATCCTGCTGAAATTCGGTTTGAGAAGAACTGAAAACAGCAAAGGAGTATGCCACCATGAGTAAAGATAACGTAGTTGCCTGGTCAGCCGTGCTGGCAATCAAGCCACAACTGTTATGCATGCTTTCTTTGGTTAAGTCGCCCGTATTTTGCTCCCGCCTTACTGGTTCTGGCGGAAATCCGCGATCTGCCATAATTGGCATCGCTCATTGCTCACACTTTGCAGGTTCGGTCGTGGATTGCGCAGCAATGCGCGAAACAAACAAGGTTTCGCGCTCAACGCCTGAAACGCAAATCATGTAACCGAAACTCAAAAGAAAACAACAGTTGTCAAATTTTGTCCACCATAGCGCGGATGTCCGCCAAAGGTACCACGTGAGGCTGCCGTTTCCTCACAGCACCACCCGATGCAAGTGACGGCATAATCTCAAAGCGGTGGCACTTTTACCGGGTACTAGTTTCGTAATCTAGACGAAAAAAGTCGCCAGGCATAATGCGCAACGTTATTTTTGTACGCCCTCTTTGTGCCGTGAATCACGTGCTCAAGTGCCGTCAGATGCCTAGAGGACAGACCAGCAGTTGCACGCATTATCTTTTCCTCAAGATATGCCCATTCTTCCGGATCATTTGGATCAACAAATTCAGGGATCTCGTCAATCACTTCTCCGTTCTGTTTTCTTAGAAAGACAGAAATAAGATGGTTTTGTATCGATTTTCGTAAAAATTGCTTTATTTCGATCTCCGAACGGTCACTGTCGAGCGCAACGATTGCTTTAAGCCAAGCCACTACCGCCTCTTGTAATACATCATCGCGTGATGACAAAAAATTGCGATAGCGAAGAAACCAATTGTGTGCAACAGACTCAACAAATGAACCATATTGAAGCCAAAGGCTATTGTACGAACACTCATGACGCCCATCCTGCCCGCATATCGCAATTTTCTCTACTGTTGGACTTTGTTTTTCCCGATTTTTGCGCATTCCTAGCCTCCTGAAATCACTCTAGATATTGCAAGAACACTTCCTCATGCATTAATGACCGCCTTTAAGCTTAAAAGCCAGCACGCGCTGTTAACACAGAACGCCGCAATACCTCCCTAACGCCCTTTCCGCTCACCGTGTAACCATAAGCCAGCCAATGCCAGCAACGTCAACCACCACGCGGCACCGCCACCACCACTGCCAGATGAACCACCTGTATTGCCAGTGTTGTTATTGCCTCCGCCTGAGGATTGTTCGTCGTCATCGTGAATCATCAACACCGTTGGCACAAAGCCACCGCGGTAGTTGCCTGTATTCGCCAACCAGAACTGAATGTCGTCATTCGGCTCGTGTACATCGTCTTGAGCGACCGTGAATGTGACCGTCTTTTGCGTTTCGCCTTCGGCAAAAGTCACTTTGGTTCGCGCCTCGAGGCCCTGCACATCACTTTCGTTCATGCCTTGCCCAAACAAGCGGACAAGCTCAACAGTTTGTGCGCTGTCGGTTTGTCCCGTGCGCGTGATGGTGATGGTGACAGTTTCGCCTTCGTTGACTTGTGCTGGCGCATCCAAAACAAAATCTCCCACCGGCTGCCAATCGCCAATACGATTGGCAACCACTGGAATGGTTTGACGAAAGCCACGCACCGCATCCGCCACATCGGGTTCACCGCAAGGTTCGTCGTTCACGACATGATTCGGATCGGAGTAAAACAAGTGCCTGTGCGCATCGTCTGGCTGCGCTGGCAAAGGCACAATTATGAGCATTACGCAGCCAGACGATGCGCACAGGCACTTGTTTTACTCCG
>RFGJ01000260.1 GCA_003696665.1 Gammaproteobacteria bacterium
CATGATGTCCTGCAGGCGTCCGTTTTCCTCGACGGGCAGCCAGGGCATGGCCTCCATCAGCCGCGCCGTCCACAGGCCAACGCCACGCTTTTCGCCCTGGGGATTGCCTTCACTGAACACGGGCACCCGCTCCATGCCGCAGGACGGACTCTTGGCACAGACGACGTAGCCGCACAGGTGGGTCAACGTCGGCAGCTTCTGATCCGCAAACCGGTGCATCTTGTCGGTCACATCCAGCGAGGCATCTTGCGTGCCGCAGACACGGATCTGCCCACTTTTCTCAACCAAACGGATCGTGGGCCGGGGGATGCCAAGGCCAATCGCCACTTCCGGGCAGACCGGCACATAGGCAAACCATCGGGACAGTTCATCCGTGACAAACCGGTGGCGCTTGTGGCCACCGTCATAGCGCACTTCTTCGCCCAGTACACAGGCACTGACACCGACGGGAATCTTCATTTCCGAACCTTGTACAAATTACAATTATTGTACAAGGTAACACCAAATGTTAAGTTATACAAATATGATTTTTGTATAATCAATGAGAGGGTACACAGTGCGTGTGCAACTGAACCGTTCGACACTCACAAAATCCTAGCGCCTCAATCGGTGTTAATGAAACCCCTGTTCAACCACGCAAAGACCACAAAAAGCAGTGACGCCGTTGGTTTGTTTTACGCCACTGCTTTAGTCCGGTCCGAATCTCGCTTGAGCGCCGACATACTATCGGTGACTTCGAATCCAATCCATCAACTGATGCAGTGGCATGGCACCAGCTTGTTGGGCGACCACTTGACCGCCTTGAAAAATCATCAACGTGGGAATGGAGCGAATGCCATATTGGGCCGCCAAATGAGGAGATGTCTCGGTATTCACCTTGACGAATAAGGCTTCACCTTTCATCAGTTTGGCGGCCTCAGCGAACACCGGCGCCATCATACGGCATGGCCCACACCACGATGCCCAAAAGTCCACAACAATTGGATGCTCGGACCTCGTCACCAACTTGTCAAAAATCGTATCCGAAACGTTGACCGGTTCCTCCGGAAGAAGTTGACTCCCGCACCGCCCACATTTAGGGTCTTGCGATCGTTTATCTTCAGGTATGCGGTTTGTTTGTCCACATTGATGGCAAACTAGATGTATCATAGTGATTCCTAATGTGACTCGAATGTGCTTTATTAGTGGGTGCTAATATTGAGTTTTCAAGATCATTATTCAAATCCCCCCGACTTCGCGTTTACCCATTCTGAATGGCATTGGAGTGATGATGATTATGGCGTCACAGACAATATCGATAACGCCACATGGGTGATCGATTGCACCAGCACCCACATTTTCTTGCCGAATCAGGGGAGCACCGTTGAAGTTGCCGCGCCCCCAACGCATCTTATTTGGCTGAGTCGCCGGCAAGGCATCGCAGCCCGCCTATGGGCAGCGCCTTTCATCAACGCAGCGGGTGTGTGGCGGCCAC
>RFGJ01000261.1 GCA_003696665.1 Gammaproteobacteria bacterium
CAATCCCAATGTTCGTGAACCTGTCAACCGCATCCTTTCTGGTATTGATAATGTGATTTTGATTGAGCCGCAGGACTATTTACCATTTGTGTACTTAATGCAGCGTGCCTACTTAATTTTGACCGATTCCGGCGGCATACAAGAAGAAGCCCCGAGCCTCGGCAAGCCTGTATTGGTGATGCGAGCAACCACCGAACGGCCGGAGGCTGTAGAAGCAGGAACAGTCCGTTTAGTGGGCAACAGAAAAGACGAAATTATAAGAAACGTTTATTTATTGCTAGATAGCTCCGACGAATATTCTCGCATGAGTCGAGCACACAACCCCTATGGTGATGGTTCAACACAAAGAAAAATAATTGATAAGCTAAAGTTGGGACTGCGATTTCGACAGAAAGACGAATTCGGAGATTGATAATAAAAGGCAAAAATAATCTTGTGGAAGGTTTGAACGTCTATTACCTAGCCGCAAAGCTAGTAAACGGCTCCTTGCCAAGACTGATGGGAACCCCGTCAAGCGAGCATACAAAAGTGTAATGGAGGTAGACCAGGACAAGACCAAACCAAAGCAAGCTAGCGGTGAAACGCTATTCAGATGAGTGTAGGAAAGAGGTTTTATTAGCCTTGGCCTCGCAGACTGGTGTCAAAGCAACAGCGGAATTGGCTGCAAACTAGCGTTGCTGTAGAAATGGCGGGCCAAGGCCAAAAGAGCCAGAAGTCAGAGCTAGATTGAACGGACGAAAGCGGCGAAAATCGCCCGCCTGAAGTGAACTAAGCCTCTATGAAAGGCATACAAGCTAGTTCGGAATCAAGACACTGTGTTTGGCGTCTCTAGAAGTGGCCATTACACTTGGCTTAAACGGGCGAATAAGCCGAGCACGATGGCCCAAGCGGCAAGCGGGATTGGATAAGCGATGGAAAAAGCTTTTGAGCCCAGTAAAGACCATGCCGGTGCCACCCAATTAACTGAAGCAGGATCAAAGAGGCTGTACCACCCAACAGAAATGGGTCAGTGACATCATCTATTTGTGGGCGGACGTAGCGTGGCTATATCTATGCGTGTTCACTGACCTGTTTTCGCGAATGGTCATCGGCTCGTCCTTGGCTGAGCGGATGAGTGACCGGCGTATGCGATGCGTTCCAAATGGCATTCAGGAGCCGACATTTGTAATGACCCCCGCCAGAACTGCACAGGTTATAATGCAGACAGGAGGAGTCAAATGAAAGCGCAAAAAACTGAAATCAAACGCTGGACGGCGAAGCGCAAAGCCGAAGTTGTATTGAATATACTCAAGGGCAAAATAACGGTTGCTGAAGTCTCACGCCGTTATGACTTCACCCCAAGTGAAGTGCAGCGCTGGGTAGATGAAGGGATATCGGCCATGGAGAATAGTTTCCGGGCACGCCCCAAAGACCTTCGAGAACAATACGAGGACAAACTAGCGCAGGCTTATGCAGCCCTGGGTGAAAAGGAGTTGGAGCTTAAAGCCTTAAAAAAGTGGCAGCGCCTGCTCGACGAACACGAGCGCTCGTGAAGTCGG
>RFGJ01000262.1 GCA_003696665.1 Gammaproteobacteria bacterium
ATAGTTAATGTTTAATAAACACCGGACTCTTACGGCATTTGCCTGACCAGCACAGCTTACATCTCAAGCAAGCACCCGGCACACCGTCCAAAGCTTGCCCCTTACCCGCCGGGCAAGTGAAGCCAGTCGACCTGGTTATATATTTTGCAGAGTCAATTCCTGTGGGCGATATTTCAGCAAGCTTAATTTTATGCCCATAGGATAAGCTTGCCCTCGTTTTAAGCACCGCCTCAAAATTATCATCATCAATACTGAAATAATGTTGCCAATTGGGCAGCTCCACCAGCGGACCGTAATTAAGCCAATACGTACGCGTGTACGCCCAAAACTTAATCTCTGGCAACGCGCGCGCAACCCGCGCCCACACATCAATCTGAAACTCACTGTAAAAATCGCCGGATTCGTGCACACGGAAACACGGCACACATTCACCGATGATTTTGCCGGCAAGCACCCGGGCACAGCCAGCCGCATCGCCACGCGCCCGGTATTCCTCAAGCGTCAGGAAATTCCTAACATGCGCCCGCATAACCCGCGCAAACCTGTGATTGCCCCCTTTCGCGTAACAATCCGCGCACCCATTCAACTTGCACCTGGTTTTCCCCGGACATGTGACACCAGCGGGCAAACTGAAAGCATTTTTAGGACCGTCAGTTAGCTTGCTAGCCTTCGTTAAACTGAAATAGCGGCCTATCTCTCTTTCGTGCGCCACTGTGTCAGCTTCAATGATCCGCAACAGCGACTTTACATGCCTCATACCGACTCCCAATTAAACTATACACATCAAAATGTGACCCATCTCTGTACATAGTCGGATCGTCCCCAAAGGACCACCAGTCAGGCCGACCCGACAGCAACCACGATCACGCCCGATACACATCGGGATTCAAAGCCACAAACAAATCGGAGCAATACAGACAAACAGTCTCATCAACCGGCTCACCATCGGCAAACAACTTGTAGTCCACATCACGCATGTGCACCATCATCCAACAACACTCACACACGCGCCACTCCCACGGCTTGCCACAAGTCAGCTCCCAGACCAGATCCTCAACCGAAGCAAACCGCCCACCACCGACGATCTCGAAGCCGTCACCACAGCGCCGAATCACCTCACCACCCAACTCAAAACGCTTCTCACACTGTACTTCAATATATTTTGTTAACTCCATACTTTTTACCCAAAGCAAACTAAAAAAAGCAAATAGGCTCAACAACATCAAGAACGCCACACCACGGGCTTGCGCCGAACCAGTTCCACGATCGGCCTGAAGCACGGACCGGCCCGCGTCATAAGACGCCGAGACCGGCCCGCCAGACATTAACGCACAGCCTTGCGATACGCGCCAACCCAGGCATTCACAGCACGCAGAAACTCCTTCTCAGTGGCAGCATCAACACACACACCGACAAAGCCGCCGCCCTTACAAATTTGCCAGCCCAGCGTACCTTCATGACCCGGCAGCCCCCGATCTGTGAAAACATAGGCGGGCAGCCGACCAGGTTCACGCGGCAGATCCGCAAAGAAAGTCCACTTTTCGCCGTCAACTTTTCTTTTTATTTCCATCTCTCTTCCTCCAAAAAGGCCGACACGGCCCCAAGCCGCGCCGGGCAGTTATAGTCACTGCAAGCGCTGCAGACTCTCAACAGCACAGCGCCTCGAACAAAACACTTCTGCACTACCGACATAGCCGCTATCCATACCGCGATAAAGCGGATAGCCACAATGCCTGCACTGCTCAGTACAGGGCACTTCTCGCCAGTACTCCAGCCCGAACTCACGCCGGGCTTTATCCCATAACCTATTCACAGTTTCCTTATCCATAGCTAATGCTCCATAAAAAAGCCGGCCAGCTGCAAAAGCAGCCGCCGGCGTACTTTTATAAACAACAAACACCCGCACGCTCAAGCTCAGCTCGCGCGCGCCACACGGCGCGATCGACAGCCATCGAGCCGGCACCCGCAAGCCGGTATCGACTCACGCCAAAAGTTCTCCAGAAGCGCCGGACAAACCGGCGCTCACGCCCGACTGACTGAAGCGGCACCTTGCGATCCACACACTCAACACCGCCCGGGACCACCCTGAACTGCAGCCCGCCAACGCGAACAACCGCACCCACCTGCGCCTGGTACGCAAGCCGGTAAAGCCGATGCCACCATCCGGCAAGCACTTCAGCCTCACAACTCGAGCAGAGCCCGTAATGCCGATTCGCTGGATCACAACGACATCCCGTGATCTCAGCAGCAGCCAGACCCAACTCCCGAAGTAACCTATCACTACCAATCATATCACCCCCTCCAAGTAGGCACATGCCGCCCGCGCCACTCACCGTGCAGCTCCACAGCGCGCGAATGAGACACGCGCCGCGCGTCGACAGCCTTTTCGGCCGCCGTCCAAACTTCAGCAGGCACCGGCTCTATAATCCCGCTTTCAGGATCCGGAGTCCATCGATCGCCAACCAACTGGCCGCCGCCCATCAGCTTCAGCACTTCAGCCCGGACGGCAGACTCACGCGCGCTCCGCTTCGGCACCCGGCCAATAAAACCGGCATGCTTAAAAACGGACCGCTTAACCACGGACCCGTCAACCTGCTTCTCCTCCACCGACTCACGGCGAGAAAAAGCATATACAAACGGGATGTTCCGCGCCCGCAGCTCAGCCTCCACATGAAACGCCCAAAACGGCGCCGGCGCGATCAGCGCGCACTGAAAATCAAAAATGCGCGCTTCAACAAAGTCGGCAAAATCAGCTGACCTATCGGCTAACTGAGCATCATTAGGCAAGGACTCAAAGGTGATGAGCTTCAACAACAGCTCACGATCCACCCCGTTCAGATCCACAACGCCCGCCGCAAGCTGCTCACGCGTAGCAGTATGCTGTGTACAATTAAGAATACTCATTTTTAGTTTACCCCAATAAAAAAAGCCGGCCCGCGCCAAAAGCGCGAAAGCCGGCGTTAAATCACTGCACTTCAAGCTGTTCCACCAGCTCAGATGCAGTCTCACCCGGCCACCACGTGACCGGCTCACTCCAAACCGC
>RFGJ01000263.1 GCA_003696665.1 Gammaproteobacteria bacterium
AACGACAAGCCCAAGGTTGCCCAACAATACTTGACCCATGTACGCCAAAATAGCCCCACGACTTGGGAGGCTGCTCTGCTGCTTGGCTGGGCCTACGCCAAACAATCTGATTACCAAAGCGCAGCGCGTTTCTGGTCTTATCTGGTGGAACAAAATGACCCTTTGCACCCGGCCATACAGGAGGCGTGGCTCGCTCTCCCTTATGCGCAACAGCAGCTTGGTGACCTTGCCGGCGCGCTCGCAGGTTATCAGAAAGCACAAGAACGCGCCCAGTACGCCCAGCACATTCTAAAAAGTGCACTCCAGTCTCGCCAATGGCTCGCCGCTTGGAACGCTCCGACCACAAAAATCAAAGGCCCAACCGCAAGCCTTCTTCAATATCTGGCCACGGATCCTGAATTGGCGCAATTACTGAAGCAGTGGGAGCAATTGGCGATGTGGCGCCATGCCTTGCACCACGCCAAGCAAAAGATTCCGGTATTACAATGGGCCGTGTCAGCCAATGAAACACGGTTTCAGACGCACAAAACCAAAGTCACACATCGTCTTGCCGAGATCCCGCTTGAAACCATTACGCGCTCTGTCACGAAACTGGTCGAAGCAAATCAGCGCCCCTACCAGGTTTGGTGCGATCTACGACGTATCGACACGCCTTGGCAAACTGCCTGTCTTCGGCTCAAGCGCGCAGAAACCCTGTTAGCAAGCCTTCCTAATGGTGACACGGAAAAATACCGACGTCGCCTCAATCACATCCGAGGCGTTTTGTATTGGCATATCGCGCGAACGCGCCCTATCGATCAGTGGACCAATCAAAAAGCCATCATCCAGCTTGTTCGTGCACACGACGAACTCAAGGCGCGTTATCGACGCTTACAAGAAATCGCCACGAAAAACCGACCGCCAATCGAGCCTGTCTTGGCGCGACTGGAAGAGCTCATGCAACGTACGCAGCATCTTGAAAAACACTATCAAACACTGGAAGCAATGCTCAGCCACAAAATTTATGCCCGCGCCGACCAGTTGACAGAAACAATGCGTATTGCCTTGGCGGATATAGAGCGACAAGCCCAACTCGCCATCGCGCGTCTGCAATATGCAAGCACGCCAGATATGGATAATCCGGAGGGCGTTCGTCAATGAAACTAGCTGTTCGGCTAAGCTGCCTACTCTGTCTGGCCATCTTGCTCAGTGGTTGTCAATTGTGGCCATTCCAAAGCCCTGAAGAAAAAAACACCCCCAAAACACTTGCCGAATTGCTCAACCGAAGTGTCACTATTCGACCAAGTCGTTTGCCACAACAGTCACTGACCACGGCGCTCGCCGCATATTCTCGCGTACTGGATAATCCAGCAACCCCTGCCGCCCGACAGGAAGCATTAACCAACTTAGCGCGTTTGCACAGTTTGTTGGCTGAAAATGCACTGGCCGACAATCAAATGGAGGCAATGCAGCAACACTTGGCGCAAGCTGCCAAGTACTACGAAACATTATTGCGTGAGTTCCGGAACACCATTGATGTCCCAGCGATCGAATATCAATTGGCGCGCGTGTTAGCGCTTCGTGGCGACACAACGCGCGCCTACCAGCGGCTCTCGGCCATTGCCAACACCCATGACTCGCGCTTTGAAGGAATCGAAGCACATTTCCGACTGGCCGAACATGCCTTCGCTCAAGGCCACTATACCGAAGCCGCCAAAGCCTATGGCAAAGTCATCAGCCAAGGCTTTGAGACGCCGTTTTTCACCACAGCGCTCTATAAACGAGGTTGGGCGCTTTTTAAATTATCTCAGTACACATCGGCAAACGACGATTTTGCGAAGCTACTCGACTATCTCCATCACCACCATACCGATACAACACCTGAAGGCTTACGCTCAGATACGCTGAGAATATTGGCCCTCAGCTTTTCCTATTTGGACGGGCCGATGGCATTGCGTCGATTTTTTACGCAGCGCGGTCACAAACCTTGGGAAGCAGCACTCTATCAGGCGCTCGCCGATCAATATTTCGAACAGGAGCGATTTCAGGACACCGCTAAGACGCTGCAAACTTATGTCGAAACCAACCCGAACGCACATGATGCACCACTATTTGCTCACCGAGCGATCACCGTGCTCGAAAAAGCAGGCTTTGTCGATTTGGTGTTAGCAGCCAAGCAGCAATTCGTCCTGCGTTATCAATCTGGAACCGAATACTGGAAGCATCAGCCCTCAGCAGACCGTCACGAGATCGCACCACAACTCAAGCAACATCTTGATGACTTAATGGCCTTCTTTCATGCTGAAGCACAGCGCAAAAAAACACCGGCAGATTTTTTAAATGCCGCAAAATGGTATGAAATTTATCTAAAAGAATTCCCCAATGCATCGGACGCACCCGATAAACGTTGGCTTTTGGCTGAGGCTTATGTTGACGCCGGGAGGATCAGCGACGGTGCCGATCAATATGAACAGCTTGCCTACGGCCCGGAGTCCGCTCGTCACGCTCGTGCAGAGCAGGCGGGCTATCGTCTTATCGTGCTCCGCCAACGGCTGCTTCGGCAAGCTGACAAGACAAACCAGGATCCAGCCCGACATCAACTCATTGACGCCGCCCTTCGCTATGTCACAGCATTTCCTAAGAGTCAGAAACTCACGGAGATACTGTCCCTGCTGATGGAAGAACAAATTGCCGCCGGACAAATTGCCGCGTCGATTGACACGGCTTCACAACTGCTTATGCGACCGGATGGCCAGCGATTTGCCGATCGGGCACGGAGCGTCATTGCCGACGGTCTATTTGACCTTGGCAAGTACCACGCCGCAGAAAAAGCGATCAGTGCGGTACTCAACCGAAACACGCTCACCGCAAAAGAAAAAGCGCGTTACCATCGGCTACGCGCACAAGCCATATACAAACAAGGTGAACTGGCACAAAAACAAGGCCAAGATGCCCATGCAATTGCTCACTACCTTCGCTTGGTCAAGTTAGAGCCCCAAGCGCCTGAAAGTGCACAAGCAAAATACGATGCCGCAACCCTCATGTTGAAACTTGGCCGATACCGAGACGCCATTGATGTGCTTCATCAATTCCAGCAACAACACCCACAACACCCGCTTGGCAAGACCATTCCGGCCAAACTTATCGTCGCCTACGAAGCCATCGGCGCGTTCGATCGCGCCGCCCAAATCTACACCACCATTGCCAAGCAGGAAAAAGATCCCGAACGAAAACGCGTGGCCTATTGGCAGGCGGCGGAAAGTTGGGAAAAAGTGAGCAATGAAAAGGGCAAAAAAGCCGCCGTATCACTGTGGAAACAATATATCAAGCAATTTCCGACCCCTTATGAGTTGAACGCAGAAGCGATGCAGCGTCTCATCAATCTCTATGAGGCTCTGGGCATTGGGTGGAAGCGCGATTTCTGGCGGCGCAAACTGGTCGGGCTCGTCCTCAAAAAACGCCTGTCCGACGCTCGTGTGCGAACACTGGCGGCTAACGCGCAATTGGCCTTGGCTAATGCTGAAATGCTCGCGTTCAAACGCATCACACTAAAACAACCACTTGCCAAGTCGCTTGCTCAAAAGAAACAAGCCATGAAAAAAGTGCTCTCAGCCTATACTCGAGTGTTAGAAATCGGTGTTCGTCCAATGGCCACGGAAGCCGCTTTCCGTATTGGTGAAGCTTATCAGCACTTAGCCAAAGCCCTGCTCGAGTCTCCACGCCCTAAAGGGCTCAGCGAACTCGCGCTTGAAGAATACAACGCCCTACTGGAAGAAAAAGTCTACCCGTTTGAAGACAAGGCGATCGAAGCCTACGAAGCGACTTGGTCATTGGTTCAAGAGGGTATTTGGGACAGCTGGACACAAAAAGCGTTTGATGCGCTCAAGCAACTTATGCCAGCGAGGTACGAAAAACCTTTTATGGTGGACGACTATGCAAACTAAATTTCGGCTATGCCTGCTGCTGATGCTATCAGCCCTCTATTTGTACGGCTGTCAGCAACTCCCAAACCGCAAAAGCACAGCATTGCCCACTGCCGACAAGCCGACCAACGTATGGCCAGAGCACGCCGTTCGGGCATTTCGCGAAGCCAACCAGTTGCGACAGCAAAACCCTTCTGACGCATTGCTCAAATATCAACAGTGTATTAAGTTGGCGCCAACCATGGAGCCTTGCTGGTTTAACTATTTAAAACTCGCCTCAGAACATTCGACGGCGAATACCTCGGTCGAAAAAATCTACCAACAAATTGTCAACGCCAAGGTGCGCTCAGGGCGAATTGAAAACCTTTGGGGTGTCATTTTGGTCAACAAAGGTGAAATCAGTAAAGCCCGATCGGCGTTTGAAAAGGCGCTGGCACTGGAACCACAATCAATCTCGGCCACACGAAACCTCGCCATATTGCTGGATCTTTACTTGGGCGAAACGCGCAAGGCGCTGGCTTTGTATGAAAAGCTCCAAAAACTGTTGGCGGCAAAAGGACAAAGTGAACCGCGCTTGGCTGGTTGGATCGCTGATTTGAAAAATCGAATGTGAGGAACAGTCTATGAACAAATTACAGTTATTGTTGTGCTTATCCGTGCTCCTGACCGCCCAAGCATCCATGGCCGAAGACGTCGCTCAGACAAAGGATACCAGCAAGAAAGCCACTCTCGGCTTGACGGTCAAAGTCAACAAGGAAGCACCACGGGTGCTGACTATCGTTCCGTGGCGGCTTCAGGAAAAAAATGTGACAACACCGTCGGTGACGCCGGTTTGGCAACCAGAACCGAAGCCCTTGTCTCTATCAGGACTTGAGCGCGAATTGCAAATTTTCCGTCAACGCCAAAACAATCAAAACGTGAACCAGACATTGGATTCAGAATAACGCTTAGGGCTAGAATGCACCATTGCGAGACGAAATTTTCCAAAACGAGGATGTCCAGATGATGAACACCATAATTGCAGCCGCCAGCACTGCGGCACCCAGTCAGACGGAAGCCAGCATGTGGACCACTGTGGTTCGTTTTTTTCAAGAAGGCGGGCCGTTCATGTACGTCATTTTGGCTGTCTTTGTCATTGGTTTGGCCATCGCCATTGAGCGATGGATTTATCTGACATTGACAAAAAGGAAAAATCAGGTCATCTGGCGACAAATTTTGCCCTTACTGCAACAGGGTGACTTTGCCCGTGCCGAGCAATTTGCCATTGAATCTGGCACGGACATTGGCAAGATTCTCGCCTCGGGCATGGACAGCAGTACTTTGGGGAAGCGACATGATGATATTGAGCTCGCGATGGAGGAGCAGCTGATGGAAATCATACCGAAGCTGGAAAAACGCACCCCCTATCTTGCCACCTTTGCCAACATCGCCACCCTGCTCGGTCTACTAGGCACCATTATGGGATTGATTAATGCGTTCACAGCCGTGGCCAATGTCGACCCCGCAGAAAAGGCCAGCTTGTTATCGGCGTCGATTTCCGTGGCTATGAACACCACGGCGTTCGGTCTCATGGCGGCCATTCCGTTGCTGCTTTTGTTCAGTTACCTGCAAACAAAAACCACGGAGATGGTCGATAGCCTTGAAATGATATCTGTTAAATTCGTCAATCTGCTTCGCCGCAGACAACATGCCATCGAACAAATGAAACAAAGACGGGCAGCTAAACAAAATCGAGGATAACGGCATGTTTCGCAAACGTTTGCGCCGCGCCAAACAGGTGGCCCCAGAACTCAACATCACAGCATTCATGAACCTGATGGTCGTGTTGGTGCCCTTTTTGCTGATGACTGCCGTTTTTTCGCAAATTAACATTCTGAAAATCGCCCTACCAGGCGCCAGTCAGGGACCACAAAATCCAGTAGAGAATTCCGCCAAGATTGCGCTCGAAGTCATATTTCAAGGCGACAAAATCCTGCTCAACGATCGCAATTCTGGTGTCATCAAGACCTTCTCGTGGCAACAAGGCGAAGGCTACGGGAATCAGGCCACACTGCGTGCACTTAACCTGTTGCTGCAAGAACTCAAGGCGCGCTTTCCTGAAGAAAACGATATTTCCATACTCAGTCAACCGGACACACCCTATGCAGACATTGTCGCGGTGATGGACGCCGTTCGCGTCGCTTGGCGAGATGATGACCAAAACGGCTACGCCCTGTTCCCGAATTCAGCGCTTGGTCGTGCGCCACAAGTACAACAGGCAGAAGGGGGAGACCAGTCGTGAAAAAGTCAGTCCGCGCTGCCCGTATGGAGCGCCATCACAAACGATTTGGCGCCGCGACACTGAGCCTTGTCTCGCTGATGGACATTTTTACCATTCTCGTCTTTTTCCTATTGGTCAACAGTTCGGAAGTGCAGCAAATCCCAAATGCCAAAGCCATTCGCCTGCCCGAATCTATCACCGAACAAAAGCCAAAAGAAACGCTTGTGGTACTGGTCAGCAAAGATCAAATTATCGTCAAAGGCGAACCCGTGGTCAGGGTTTCTGACGTGCTTAATAGTCAAGCGCGCACCATTCCGCAGCTTGCCAGTGTCTTGAACCGGCAAGCCGCACTGACCTGGGACAAAGAAAAACTTGAAGACATCGACGGCACAGAAATTACCCTTATGGGCGACCGGGAAATTCCATATCAACTGTTGGAAAAAATTCTCGCCACAATGAGCGAAACTCCATATAAAACCATCTATTTTGCTGTCAATAAAAAGCCACAGGAGTCGTCATGATGGTGTGGCTGAAGTTTGAACCTCAGTTACCTTGGGAGGACTTGCCAGAAAACAAGACAAGGCTTCGCCTGGTACTTGGCGCGCTGGCAACACTGGCCACCTTGTTCGCTTTCTGGGTGGCCAACACTTCATTGCCACCAAAAGACAAATTCAGCGCCAAACCGATCCCTGAACACCTAGTCAAATTGGTGCTCGAACAGAAGAAGAAAAAGGTTGTTCCACCGCCGCCACCACCAAAAATCGAAAAGCCAAAAGAGGAACGTCCCAAAAAAACACCGGAGAAACCGATCAAACCATCGGAACCACCCAAAAAGGCAGAACCTAAGCCAAAGCTTGGCAATCGCGAACAGGCTCGATTAGAGGCCCAAAAGCAATTAGCCGTGTTCGATGCCCTTGCCGACCTGCGTGAAGAGGCGCCAATCAACAAAATCCGACAAAGCAAACCCACAACATCGGCCGAGCAAACGGCACGGACAGTGGAGCGAAGCCTGATCACCAACGCTGCCCGCCAAGGCAGTGGTGGTATTAATACGGCAAAAGCATCAAGAAGCCTCGGCGGTGGCACGCTCAAGGGCGGAGGATCCACAAAAGTCACCAGTAATTTGGCTGCCCGCAAAGCACAGATGGCACAGCAACGCTCCGATGGAAAAGCACAACGACCCGCAGAAAACATCGAAAGAGTGATGGATGCCAACAAAGCAGCTATTTACGCTCTGTACCGACGCGCGCTTCGGAAAAATCCGACACTCCGGGGAGAAGTGATTTTCCGAATTCGTATTCTACCTTCAGGAAAAGTGGCCAATGTCACCATTGTCTCAAGCGACCTGAACGACAAAGCACTCGAACGAAAGTTGATGGCCAGAATTCGTCTGATCAATTTTGGTGCGATGGATGTTGAGGTGTGGGAAGACAACTACCGAATGACATTTCTGCCGTCATGATCTGTCGAGCTCTCTGGCTTGTCCTCTTCTGTTTGTGCTTAGTGCCTGAGGCAAAAGCCCTCTGGGTAGACAAAACATTCACGGTGATGGGGACTGTTGCTCGAGTGCGCCTATGGCATGATGATGCCAAACAGGCGGAAATGGCAGTTGAGGCGGTCGAGCGCGAAATGCACCGTATTGACGCAGCGCTCAGTCCATTTCGTCCTGATTCCGAGCTCAGTCGTGTGAACGCACATGCCGCCAAAACACCTATACCAGTCAGTGACGAACTCTTCCGACTGCTGCTCCAGGCCAATGCTGTGTCACGAAAAACCAATGGCGCCTTCGATGTGACCTTCTCCAGTGTGGGATTTCTTTACGACTTCCGCCGCAAAAAAGCGCCCGATGCCAAAACCATTGCCCAACGCCGACCACTGATTAACTATCGCGCCATCATACTGAATCCCGCCAAGCAAACCGTGGCCTTTGCCCATACAGGTATGCGCATCGATCTCGGAGGCATTGCCAAAGGGTATGCTGTGGATCGTTGCATTCAATTATTACGCCAATATGGCGTCCGTGAAGCATTGGTCAGTGCTGGCGGAGATTCCTATGCGCTGGGAGATAATTTTGGCAAACTTTGGCGTATTGGCATTCAGCACCCTCGCCAACAAGATGCTGTCATTCGCGTGCTTCCAGTCAAAGATACCGCCGTTTCTACTTCGGGCGACTATGAGCGCTTTTTCATCGATGAGCACGGCAATCGCATTCACCACATCATCAATCCCAAAACCGGCAAACCTGTCCAAGGCATCGAAAGTGTCACAATACTTGCGCCCAATACGACCCTTTCAGACGCCTTATCGACAAGTGTTTTTGTGCTTGGCGTACAAAAGGGCCTGACGCTGGTGGAATCCATGCCCAATGTCTCGGCAGTCATCGTCGACAGTCAAGGCAATGTGCATTATTCATCGGATTTGGTTTCAAAATCAGTACCATAGGCTCACAAATAAGCGCACCACATCCGCATCAAAACTATACAAAGGCTCGGCGCCCGGCGTGGTTTGCACGGTTAAATTTCGGAAATCATCATAGCGAAATTGAATTCGATCGTATTTGGCGTTAAACGAAACACGAGACACCGGTCCCCAATGAACCTTCCACTGGTAGGACGCCCCCACGCCGACCGACACAGATTGAAACGTGCTCAGCTCCTTATCTCTTGCCAAAAAGTTTTGCGCATCCTGATAAGGAAATAAATCCGCATAAAATTCGGCACTGTCCTGTTGATAGTAACGCGCCGACACATCAAATGTCAGATGGTCATCATAGGGGTGGGTATATCCAACCTCAACCGAGTTGGCATCAATGCCCCAAGTGTCTGAGTAAAGCTTTCCCTTAAACTTAAGGGCGGCACGGTAGGGAAGAAAATACTTGAGTGTGACCGAGACTGCATTCGATGTTCGCGTTCTCGGGTAACGTTCTGCCTGAAACCCGTACCCCAACGGTGTGGTTGGGTCGAGATAGCGCACGCTTCGATACGGATTGTTCAGAAAACCTTCATCTGTAATGACCTCGCCCGCAACATTAACAAGCATATTGCGCGTGAGGATCTGAGTCACAGAAAGCTGGTAGTTCTGGCGTGTCACGTTTTCTTGGAAATCGGATTGACCATTCCGACGAACGATGTCATCGCCTTTGGCATAACCAATTGTCACCGTCGTCAGATCACCAAAGAAATCCTGACTGATGGAAAAGCTCGCTGTCTGGGCATCATAATCATTCTCTGTACTGCTAATATAACCCATCGACACCGTGGTTCGGTCGTGGAGATAATCGACCGCAAGTGAATACTGGGTCCGTTCTTCAGTATAAGGGCTGGCTGTCGTCACCACATCAATGGATGCACTTGACACCATGTCAACGTAATAATTGGCGACCACAGAGATTTCATCGGCAATGTCCTTCCGCACCAACAGTGAGGGCCCCGTGATTTCAACGCCACCGCCCGAATAGGCGTGATAAAGAAGGTCTGCCCTGTCTTCAGGCAGCACCGCACCCTCGGCAGAAATCACCGCCAAGGCAACCAGAAGGCTCAGTCGCCTAGTTACAACCACAGCCCCCTCCACCACCACCGTCGCCACCACGCGCACCTTCACGCGCTTCGTAAACGTGCTGCATATAAGCCGCCTCAACCGGATCAGGGTTCAGACTCATGATGGGATCTGCCAGATTCTGCCGTTCATACGGTTTCACCCATGGCTTCAGGCCGCAACCGCTGAGCCCCAGCATCAGCAAAACGACGACAAGTCGCTGACACAGAATTGCCTTATTCACGTAACAATGCCTTGATTTGCGCTTCATACTCATTTTCATAGCCCGGACGATACCCGCGGTGCACATAGCGGATGCGACCATCTCGGTCAATCAGATAGGTGCTCGGCATCGTCTCCACTTTAAACATCTCACCGACCTTACCTTCGGTATCGAACAAAATGGTGAAGGTCACACCAGTGTCTTTCAGCAAAGGCTCCGATTGCGGGCGTTCAGTGTCAAGATTGACGCCAACAATCTTGACGCCAAGATCCTTGTATTTTTGGTGGAGCGCTTCCAGTTTTGGCATTTCTTCGCGACATGGCCCACACCAAGACGCCCAGAAGTTGAGCAAAATGATATTGCCCCTCAGCTCTGCCAAACGGATATTTTTCCCTGCTCTTGAAGGCAAGGTAAAATCCGGCGCAGGAACGGCGCCCGAGGTATCCGCGTAGGCCACCATCGCTAACAGACAAGACAACACCACCCATACACGCAATTTCATGTGACTACCTCTCCGTCAAAAAAAGCCGCTAATACCTATCCGATACGAAAGATTGTGGGATGTTTTGTTTTCTCCCAACAAATCAATGTCATAAAAATGATCACGGAATTCAAACTTAATTGCTAGCCAGTCACGTAAGACGATACGATAGCCAGCTCCCCAGGTAACGGTAAAACGATTGTCATCTGCGAAGTTTGTGCTCCCAACGCCTCCAATCAGGTAGAAGCTCGAATTAAATGCCCACTTGTCCCAGACAAAACCTTCACCGGGTAACAAGTTAACACCCACCGTCAAATCATAGTACTGCAATTGACGTTGGTCATCTGTGAGCAAAGTCGCACCGGAGAGACGCTCAAAGCTGGTCGGCTCGGTATCTGTCTGACCATAACCCGCCTGTATGAAAAAATCCTCTGACACATGGTAGGCCAGATAGCCAGAGAGTATGGGATTGGTACCAAAATCCTCGACATTCATCATGCCGTATTCAATGCCAATTTCTACATCCCAGGCATCAATATTGGCCAAGTCGATTTCGGTCCGCTTAGGCGGTGTAATCACTTCTTCCGCCGCACTGGGGCGCTGCTCATCGTTGGGGGCCGATAACGCCAACCCACCGGCCAGCAGCCCGACTAAAAGAACACACTGAAGCCTATTTTCCATTCTTCCTCTTCTTCGTTTTCATCACGACTGGTTAATACGACGTAGCTTCGATAATCCAAACGAAGCACAAACCGGCGACTCAGATAAGTTCGTATCCCTGCTGTCACAAACACCACATCATCCTGACGGTCCTGCACCTGAACCAAGGTCGCACGTGGCTTGACCAAAATAGTGCCCCCACCAATACCAAAAAACGGCGACATGCGCCACCTGGGGAAAGGTTCATTCATGATACTGATCGTCGCCATATCCACTTCACTGAAGCGACCGAGTGACTGACTGAGCGTTAACTCTGTCGAAAGGTGATCGGTAAAACGCCAGTTGCCCGACACGGCGATCACTGCAGCCCCCGCGAAATCACCATGCATCACACCGATTTCCCAAGATCGTTTGAGGTATTCGCCGAAATCAGGATCGGTCAACTTAACCTGCGCACCTTCTCCCGACAGTGTTCTTGCCATTTGTGCACGATGCACCCAACCCGTCTTTCCGTTGTTCAGCCGAACACGATACCAACCCGTTTTTTGATAAAGAATGGTGACTTCTTCCCCCTGTTCGGCCACATAAAATACC
This sequence comes from Gammaproteobacteria bacterium, assembly GCA_003696665.1. Classification (NCBI taxonomy): domain Bacteria; kingdom Pseudomonadati; phylum Pseudomonadota; class Gammaproteobacteria; species Gammaproteobacteria bacterium. The sequence goes on from RFGJ01000263.1 coordinate 11,655, forward strand.
GGATAGCCTCGCCCCGGGCCTGTATGCAATTCGATAAAAGGATCGGCCACTGTCACAGTAAGCGGTTGCTCACTATCCTCCCCGTACAGGAACGGCGCAAATAACAATGTCAGCGCCAACCAGACGCCCCAAAAACAACGACAATGCCTCGTGCTCATCAATTCATGACCAAATTGTTTGTGCTCGTATCATAGTTCATCATCAGTTTTGCGGAACGGCAAACGGGTTGTTGTAATACTGACCCCCAATGTCCAACCACTCAGCCAGCAACCGCAATTCCGCCGGTGACAACCAGCCTTCATGGCTTCCGCCTGCGTCAAATCGACTGAAAAACCGATCACTACTGGCTGCACCTGACACACTCATGGCAGGCGCAACCGGGACCGTCACCATAACAGGAATCGGATTGCCGTCGGTATCCAAGATGAGATTACCATCCTCGTCGGTCTCAAAAATAGGATTGCCATTCGCATCTGTTGCCTGAACCAGTCGATCGACCAAAGCACCATTGACGATTTCCTGTTCATTGTCGGGGAACAACAATTCCCGATAGGACACCAGCTGGTCGGCATTGTCCGGCGATGGCTCACCGCTGAGATCCAACTGTCCAGCGGGCACCTGTACCGCGTTGTTTTGATCGCGTGGCGCATGACAAGACGTGCAGGTGTGATCGGCCAGCACCGTCACGCCGTCCACATCTAGCACCTGCCTGTTTTTCTCCCAAATCGGCTGGATAACTTCAGGATAATTGATCGTAATGCGGCATTGCGCGGTCCATTGAGACAAACAGTTCTGACTTGTCGGCATGGGCGTCGTCAAATCGGCATAACTGTACTCAATGGTCGGATCTGGCGTACGACGGGCAGGATCCGTCCAAACATCTTCATATTTCGGATTGACTGACAGTGAGGGCTCACCACGAAGGCGTGCATATGTCTGCGCCATGGTCTCGCCAACCTCAGCCGTCAGGGTCGGATCTGTGCCCGGAAATGGCCCTGCTGCCGCTGCTCCAGGCCAAATGCTGGCAGGTTGTGCATCCACACGACCGTGTGGCACAGTGCTATTAGCACTATGGCACCCCTGGCACTGCAATACCTCACCCGGCTTGACCTGCAACCAGTTATTGTGGCGTCCGGTGAGCCGCCGACCGTTTTTGTCCAGCACACTGACCATAAAGGGCACATTGGCTGGCACCTTGACCCGAATGGAGCCGTCCGGAGCCACGGGCGCATAACCCAGGATTTCCCGCATGAGCTGTGCCGAAGACCGTCCAAAGGCAGCGCCATTGAGTTGAACCAAGTCATCATCCGGTATAGACACCGCTTTGACCAATCGAATAAACACAAAAGGCCGGTCGTCGACCGTTGTCTGCGTCGGGTCGGCAAGTGCTGCGATGGCGCCATTGGTCACATCCACGCCGTCAAAATCATACAGATTTCGAATGTCGAGAATGCCAAGATTCGCTTCAACGAGTGATGTGTCGGCCTCGGTGTCAGGTGGGATAAAGGTCGGAAGTGGGCGTGGCTGCATCGCCACCACGTCTGTGTACATCACGCCTTCTTCCCCTGTCACGATCGGTAACTGCGTACTGTTGCGGCGATCAAACATCCAGATCCCGTAACGCGGTGGCGCAACAGTGAGGCTCATGTCAGAGATATTGTCCTCCGTACAAGGCACAATGGTGACATTGCCATTCCCATCATCCTGTTGCAGGCGACACTGGCTCCAACTCACCAGCAGACGTTCCGTACCATCGTAGAGCACACTCGCGGCGGCGTAACGGCCACCAAGCGACCGATTGCTGTCTGTCGCCACTTGCCCGCCGGTCAACGAAGTCTGTGCGGGCCCAGTCAACCCCGCCAACGACGCGAGCGGCACATCATTATCGATATATTGTTTCGTATCGATTTGCAGCAAATCCCCCCCGAAATCTTCATCGACAAAAGAACGAGCCAGCACAAAGACTTGGCCATCCGGCATCTCTTGTGGCCGAACAAACTGCACGGGCGTCCCATTGGTCCCGGTGTTGTGGCTGTGGTGCCCATATAGAATTTGTAAATCCTTGCCGTCGGGTCGCACGGTATACAAGCTCATCATATTGTTTTGCGCCGCATTTTCCCAACGCACGAACAGGATGCGACCATCATCCATCACCGTCGGGTCGAGATCGTGGCTTTGATTAAAGGTAATTTGCTGAATATTGCTCCCATCCGCATCCATCACATGGAGAACGGCCGCAGGCTGGTTACGGTCTTCGTCTAGGCCGGCATACTGGGGTTTGCCTTCGTCAAGCAATATGGCACGATTCGCTTGCTGACGGGTCGACGCAAAAACAATACGCCCGTCCGGCAAATAGTGAGGCGCAAAATCATGACCTGCTTCCGCTTTGATGTCTGAGGCGATCACACGCCGCAACTGACGTGTGTCGAGGTCGTATTCCCAAATGTTCCAAGTAGGCTGTTCGGATTCATCGGCATTAGGAATTTCCGGTGCGCGCATGGCAAACAGCAATTTCCGGCCATCATAAGACACAGAAAGATCTTTCACGTCGTACAATTCGCCTTCCGGAAAAACGCCATCGGTAATCACAGTTTCACTGGCTGTGGGCGAGGCACGATCACGGATCACAAGCTGCGCCCCCGGGAAAAATGCCAGCGGGTCACGAAGATCATGCGCCAAGCGAGTGCCATTGTCGTCCACTGGAATTTGGCGCTTGACATAAGCGATAGGGAAATCTTGCACGACGGGATCCGGCGCCTGACTGTCCCCGGCGAGGCCGCCTCCACCATCACAGCTCGACAAGGCAATGCCCGCAAGCGCCGCCAACCACCATTTCAACTTATTGAGTACACCGTGCATACAACCTCTCATAACACCAATGGCTCCGCTGGTCCAAAGGCAACTAGCCAATCATCCGTCTTGGTTCTATTATCCGGATACTTATGTCATATTCCGAGGCATAGTTCACGAAAAATAGGAACTTTTTTGTTTACACTGGTAGGTTCCTCTGATGTCTATCGTGATAGTCGCCAACGAGCAGTAGGGGCAACTCATGGCACAACGTTCAGTTTCTCAGCGCATCACCCAAGTTTTCTTGGTTTCATTATTAATCTTCTCATTCGCGGCTCCTGCGCTTGCTGGTCCTCGTGAACAGGCGCGTCGCTTACACGATCGCATCGCGGGCGTACCACCCAGCCAGGCAACCTTGGATGCCATGGCCGCCGACATTCAGGCGGGCAATCCAATCAGCGCCGCTATGCGCGCCATTGAGCACCCGAATTTTTACAATGTCACGCTGAAAAACTGGATTACGCCGTGGACCAACGAAGATCAAACGGTATTTGCGCCACTGAACGACTACACGGCGACGGTGATCGGTATCATTCGTGATGGCGTTGATTTTCGTGAAGTGTTAAGCGGTGATATTTTGTACGTCGGCAACAGTTCATTGGGGCTACCGCCGTATTCTGTCAGCAATAATGACCATTACGAGGCCCTTGAGAACAATCATATTGATTTGAAGGCCAATTTGGTGCGTACAACGCAATCGAGCGTCACCGGCCTACCCGCCTCTGCCACGGCGGGCATCATCACCACGCGGGCAGCCGCAAAAGCTTTCTTCATCGCAGGCACCAATCGCGCGATGTTTCGCTTTCTTTTTATCAATTACATGTGTACCGATCTCGAGCCCCTGAAAGACATTACCCGACCGCCAGACCGAATTCGTCAAGATGTCACGCGTTCGCCAGGTGGTGACAGCCGTATTTTTCTGAATAACTGTATTGGATGCCACGCGGGGATGGATCCAATGGCTCAAGCCTTCGCCTATTACGATTACCAATACGATTCCGACAATGACCCGAATGGCGACAATGGGCGTTTGGTGTACAACGCTGAAGGCATGCTTGACCCGATCACCGGTTCTCGCGTGCAAGCCAAATACCACATCAATGCCAACAACTTTAAACCAGGTTACGTCACCCCGAACGATCACTGGGACAATTATTGGCGACAAGGGCCGAATCAGCGGTTGGGCTGGTCAGCCTCACTCCCAGGAAGTGGTGACGGCGCCAAATCACTCGGCCAAGAACTCGCCAACAGCGAAGCCTTCGCACAATGCCAAGTGAAAAAGGTTTTTCAGGCGATGTGTCTGCGTCCGCCTCAGGATGCTTCCGACAGAACCGAGGTTGCCAATCTAGTGGCGACGTTCAAATCCTCTGGTTACGACCTGAAACAGGTGTTTGCCGGAGCGGCTGTTTACTGCATGGGTGAGTAGGGGGATACCATGAGCGCATTCATCAATATAACTCACCGCTGGCGTCAAATTGCTTACGCCGCAGTCGTTGGAAGTTTTGTCCTGATGCTGGGTGCCTGTACTGGTGACAGCACGTCGGTTGAAGCCTTGCCCAATACCAATACAGGCACAGGTGACGTCCCCAATTACAGCGGCCCACCCCCGAAAACGGATGACGTACAGCGCTTCAAAATTAATGTATGGGATAACCTAGTGCCCGAAAACCGGTGTGGTAGCTGTCACATCGAAGGAGGCCAGGCGCCAATGTTTGTGCGCCGTGACGACATCAATCTCGCCTACGCCGAAGCAAACACCGTTGTCAACCTGGCCGACCCAGGCGCATCACGCATGGTGCAAAAGGTCGCCGGTGGACACAATTGTTGGCTGAGCAGTGCCCAAGCGTGTGCGGATATTATTCAGGGTTACATTGAAGACTGGGCAGGTGGCGCGCTAGGCGGCCAAGGCAAAACGATCAAATTGGTGCCGCCACCCATCAAAGACCCGGGGGCCAGTCGTAACTTCCCAAGTGACAGCACCGCATTCGGCACAACCATCTATCCTTTGCTCAAGCAATATTGTGCTGGCTGCCATTCAGAGGATGCCGCCACACCGCAGTCGCCATATTTCGCCTCAGCCGACGTGGACGCCGCCTATTTAGCCGCGCAAGCCAAGATCAATCTCGACAACCCGGCGGACTCACGTTTTGTTGTCCGGTTGCGGACAGAATTCCATAACTGTTGGAGCGATTGTGCTGCGGACTCGCAAGCGATGGAAGACGCCATTGTCCAGTTTGCCAACGGCATCCCGCTGACACAGATTGATCCATCCCTTATCACAAGTAAGGCTTTACTCTTGACCGATGGCATCCTTGCCAATACAGGCGGTCGCCATGAAAACAACGTCATCGCCAAATGGGAATTCAAAACCGGTCAAGGCACGACGGCATTTGATACCAGTGGGGTGGATCCTGCCATTGACCTGACGCTGATGGGTGACGTCAGTTGGGTTGGTGGCTGGGGTATCCAAATCAGGGACGGTCGAGCCCAAGGCACTACGGCCGCCAGTAAGAAACTCTATGACTTGTTGACAGCCACGGGCGAGTACAGCATTGAAGCGTGGGTCGCGCCGGCGAATGTCACGCAAGAAGGCCCGGCCAGAATTATTAGTTATTCTGGCGGAACCACCGTGCGAAACTTTACCGTTGGCCAAACACTCTACAACTACGATTTCCTCAACCGAAGCTCCAATACCAATGCCAACGGTGAACCAGCACTATCTACCCCTGATAACCTCGAGGTGTTACAAGCTGCCTTACAACACGTCGTGGTTAACTTTGATCCGGTGAACGGTCGCACCATCTATGTCAATGGTGAAAAAATCGATGTTCCGGATCCGGCGCCCGGTGGCACGCTCAGCGACTGGGACGATACATTCGCCTTCGTGCTTGGCAATGAGGTGTCCGGGGATCGATTGTGGCAAGGTATCATTCGATTTGTCGCCATCCACAATCATCCACTGACGCCGCAGCAAATTCGCGACAACTATAAAGTTGGCGTCGGAGAGCGTTTTTGGCTGCTATTCTCGGTGTCGCATCTGGTCAACATTCCCGATGCTTATGTTGTCTTCGAAGTCAGTCAGTTTGATGACTACAGTTACCTGTTTAACAAACCATTCTTCATCAGCCTAAATAGCGAGGCCAACGTCGATGGGCTGGTCATCAAAGGTTTACGAATCGGCCTGAATGGTCGCGAAGTGGCCGTTGGACAAGCCTACGCAAACCTTGATGTCACCATAACGAACAGTCAGTACTCGACCGCGGAGGGACAATCGCTATCGTCGCTTGGTACCGTCATCCCACTTGAAAAAGGCCCGGCGGGCGATGAGTTTTTCCTCACCTTTGACCAAATTGGCAACCGGACTTACGCAAGAACGGAACCACCTGTACCGCCGGCTCCACCCGCTGCAGATATCGGCCCGTTCCCAGACATCGGTTTACGAACCTTCGAAGAAATCAGTGCCTCGATGTCGGTCATCACCGGCGTCAGCCAAAACCATCCGGATGTTGTCGCGACCTACGAAAATGTCAAACAAGCGCTGCCAACGAAAGAAGACATCATGACCTTCAGTTCCGCGCACCAGATGGCCATCACCCAATTGGGCATCGAATATTGTAATGCGCTGGTCGAGGATGCCGGCCTTCGCACGGCCCTCTTTGGCAGCGCCTTTGATTTTAACGAGTCAGACATGGCCGTCGCTTTTTCAGCCGCGCGTCGCGACATGATCCTCGATCCTTTACTGGCTCGTGTCATGAATGCCGACCCGAATGGAAATCCGGTGAACCTAGGCACCCAACCGGATTTGGCCACAGTCAAAACCGAACTCAATGCCCTGATCGATAGGTTGATCACCTGTGGCAACAGCTGTCCGGCTGACAGAACCAAGACAGTGGTCAAAGCGGTGTGTGCCGCCGCGATCAGTAATGCCACCTTATTGTTGCAATAGCCGAGGTCCACAATGAGCAGAAAAAAACGCGCACTACCATTGGATGCTCCCATCAAGCATCCCGATCACGCTCGCCCCACAACCCGTCGGGAATTTATTGCTCAGGGCTTCGCCACAGGGGCGGCCACCATTGTCGGTGGCTCAATATTCAGCCTGTTTGCCAATCCAAGACAGGCCATGGCGGCCTTATCCCCTGATCTTGAGGCACTCAAGCAAAAGTGCGGCATTGCAACCCAAGGTGCCGGCAAAATTCCCTTTATTTGCTTTGACTTGAGCGGCGGTGCCAACATCGCAGGCTCCAATGTCCTCGTTGGCAAACAAGGCGGACAGCTTGATTTCCTAAGCACGGCCGGATACAACAAGCTCGGCCTGCCAGGAGACATGATCCCGCCCATCGCGAACCCGCAAACGGG
>RFGJ01000264.1 GCA_003696665.1 Gammaproteobacteria bacterium
CCCAAAATCATCTTTCGGTTACACGCCTTGCAGCGCATGGCAGAAAGAAATATCTCTAGAGAAGCGATCGAATCTGTGCTTCAATCTGGTGAAGAAATAGAGAATTATCCCGATGACTTCCCTTATCCGAGTAAACTTCTTCTTGGATGGGATGGCGGACAACCTATTCATCTTGTCGTGGCTGAAAACATGGAGAGCGATGAATGGATTGTCATCACAGCGTATATTCCGGACCAGGCTCGTTGGGAAGCGGGATTCAAGAGGAGAAGACAGCGATGAAATGTGTAATCTGTCGAGAGGGCGAAACTGTGCAGGGTGTCACGACAGTTACACTCGAACGAGGCGACGCGACGTTAGTGTTCAAGTCTGTCCCCGCCCTGATTTGCGATAATTGTGGTGAGGTCTATCTGGAAGATGAAGTCGCCTCCCAGCTCCTGGCGAAGACGCAGGAAGCGGCTCGTAACGGTGTGCAGGTGGAAGTCCGCAAGTACGCGGTGGTGGCTCAATGAGAGAAGATACAATGTTTATCACCGACGCCCTAACATTTCGGGAGTTCGCCATGGCCGAAGACCTACCCTTGGCCACCCTCCACACAGCCGTCTTGGAGTTCTTGCAGGGACGGGAGGACGCCATTCTGTTCGGCGCACAGGCAGTCAACGCCTATGTGGACGACCCAAGGATGACCCAGGACGTGGATCTGTTGTCCTCTCGAGCTGCTGAACTGGCGGAAGAGTTACGGACGTACTTGCACCAGCGGTTTCATATTGTCCTCCGAGTGCGACGAGTCGCTGACGGGCCCGGCTATCGACTCTTTCAGGTTCGGAAATCCGGAAATCGACACTTGGTGGACATTCATCAGGTGGAAAATTTGCCTGGCAGTCAACGCATCGCTCAAATTCTGGTATTAACGCCAGAAGAGTTGATTGCTAGCAAGGTTTTGGCCTATCATCGGCGGCGGGGCCAGCCGAAGTCCGGTACAGACTGGCGGGACTTGGCCCTATTGTTGCTCAGGTTTCCAGAATTGAAACAACGGGAAGGGCCTGTCGCCGAACGTCTA
>RFGJ01000265.1 GCA_003696665.1 Gammaproteobacteria bacterium
CGCATAACCGCGCGCCGAACGAGACGATAAACGGGCATTGGCCAACACGGTGGGAATGCCATATCGATTCGCCCAGTAGACATAATTTGGCCAGACCTCAGTTTCGACGAAAATCGCCAATACCGGTCGAATGGCGCGCAAAAAACGTCGCACCAAAAACCCGGCGTCATAGGGCAAATATTGGTGCAAGACTTGATCCCCCCAGTCCGCCTGGATTCTGGCCGCGCCTGTTGGCGTCGTGGTCGTCACCAGAATCTGGTGATCCGGATAATGCTTTTTCAGCCGGGCAATCAACGGCTTTGCTGCGACAGACTCGCCGACCGACACGGCATGAATCCAGATCACCGGCGCCTGTCCTCGCACAAACCGCCACCCCCAGCGTTCTGCCCAACGCTGACGATATTCAGGTGCCCGTCGGCCGCGCCACCAAAGCCGTAGCGCCAACCAAGGCCACAGCAAAATGTGGACAATGCTATAGGCGACCAATAGAATTCGGTACACGATGGAAAGCATGTTCGTTACACTGGCGCACATCTTACCACCATTGTTTTATCAACACAGGGAGGTTGTGTGATTTCATGCGATTTCGCTTGGTCCTCGCGCTAATATTTTTGCCTGTCAGTCTGCTCGCCGCGCCACAGTGTCAGGATGTTGCATTGCCTCAGCGCGATGGCCTTGATCAGCGCATGACTTTGACCACATTGTCCAACGGTTTGCGTGTGGCGGTGATTGAGGACCATCGTTTTCCAGTGGTCAGCTATCGACTGCTGTATCAGGTTGGTTCGGTGGACGAAAAACCAAACGAGGCCGGTTTTGCCCATTTACTTGAGCATTTGATGTTTGAAGCGCATGGCGACCACACAATCGGCGAATATGCCGACCAACTAAGACGTATTGGCGGACAATTTAATGCCTCTACCAATTATCTCACCACCGACTATTACGCCACCTTTCCAAGTCGCTTTTGGCGGGCCATTCTTGAACTCGAAGCCAAACGCCAGCAAGCCCCGGCCATCACAGCGAAGAATGTCGAAAACCAAATCAATACGGTACTTGATGAAAAACTCATGCGCATTGACAACATGCCGTATGCAAACGCTTTGGTGAAATTGGCCGAGTCGCTGTTTGCCAATACGCCCTATGCCCATCCGGTGATTGGCTACGAACAAACACTCAAGTCGGCAACGGCAGCATCTGTGCGCGCGTTTTACCAAAGAAACTATGGGCCGAATCGCGCCATCCTTGTCATTGGGGGCGATATTGATCGAAATGAGGTGCTCCACGCAGTACGTGAACTGTTTGGCTCATGGCAACCTGTGCCTGAACGAGACCCTAAGATTCCGAGCCCGGAGACACTGTTTCATCCAGGAGACCATCGCATCACCGATGAGCGGGCACCTTGGCCCGGTTATGTCGTCATCCACCAGCTCAGCCACCAAGAACCCACCGCCTATTTGCAAGAAAAGCTCATGCAATTATTTACCGCAACAGCCTCCGGTTTTAGCCGCGACCCGGCCATTACTGACAGTAGCTACCTCGCGATGCAAACCGTGATGTACCAGAAACCGCTTAGACTGATGATTCTTGCCGTCGCGCCACGCGCCCATATCAGTCGTGAGGCTTACCTAAACCGCCTCCATAGCTGGCAAACACGGTTAGTCCATTTACTATTGACCGATCCCTCATGGCTATGCGCGGCCAAAATGCGGCGTCGAGTCATCATTGCAGAACTCCTTGATGACATTGAGCAGTTGGTCTTCACCTTGTCGGCTTCATGGTATCGCTTTGACGACCCCATGCACTGGTGGGCACTCAACGACGCATTTATGGCATTAACACCTAAAGAAGCCGCACGCCTACTGAAAGACGCCTTCACACAGCCTGTCATTTTTATTGAATTGCAGCCTGGGCGATGGCATCTGAAATGGCTAAAAAAGCTGTTGGAATGGCTGCCACAAAGTGTGACAGAGGAGGTCGAGTCATGGGTGCTTTGATGCGCGCTCTTTTGATTGCTATTCTCGCCGCTCTGACCGGCTGCCAAAGCCTACCACCACCGGTGAGTTACACACCACCTACCGACGAACATCAATATCGGCGTGTCGAACCGCCGACACAGAGTATTCCCGCGCTCTCTGAGGTACATATGGTCGTCAATGGGTGGACAATTACCATGGCGGCCTACCCTTTCTATGACGGGGGCACGCAGCTTTCCTATGTCGCACTGACCTGGCCAAGTCACCACATTCCTGAAAAACTGTGGCCATGGCTCTACCAATGGCCTGTATTCGGCACTCAACAAATCAACTTATACGACTGGTTGGTTCAATGCGGTCTGCGTTATGAACGAGGCATCTATCACGGTGAGTTGCGTTTGGTGATCTATGGGGCGCGCACATCCCTTCAAAGGTGTCTTCCCAAGTTGCTGGTATTGGCCAGCCAACCTTCAGTCAGTCCGACCGTATTTAAGAGAATCCAACGAGACATCAAAGTCTCTCGATTGCTTCGGCAAACACTTGATAAAAGCGCAATAACAGAGGCAATGGAACGCCTGCTTTTACGCCCCACCCATCACAACGATCTGGTTACTTATTCAGAGGACGAGCCTGGCGCGATTCAAGCACTGCTGTCATCCGTCATGCAGCAACCACCTAACATCGACCTTGTGACTGACGACATCAGCGCCTGGCAAACTTGGTGGCAACAAGTATTTGCCGCTCACGTCACGCAAGCGGTCACAAAACCAGAACCAAGCGCGACACATACGCTCAAAAAGTTGCCCCCCGGTTATTATTTCCTGCCTCGAAGCGGAGCCAAACAAGCGGAGATTCGCATTGTCACCCCCCTTAGCACCGCCAGTGATGTTCAAAGCGCGCAGGCGGCTGCGGAAATCCTACGTATTATTTTGGGCAACAGTCTGGACGGCAGGCTTGGACGGGATCTTCGAGAGCGACTTGGGCTGACTTACTGGATAGACGTCGAAATCCGTAACCTCAAAGCACATCGTTTGTTAATCATCGCCACGCAAGGCGAACATCGCAAGATGCGTGCGCTGATTCAAGGCAGCCAGTACCATTTACAACAGCTATTTGAACAGACAAAAGTGAGCAAGGATGAGTTTGAACACGCCAAGTCGGTTTACCTTTGGCATCAGCTTATGCGGCAAAACACACCACACAATCGATTGTTAAGCATCGTTGACCAGCGTCATCATGAAGCAAACTGGCGTTGGGTGGCCAAGCTCTCCTACGCACAATTCATAGACTGGCTACATGTTTGGCAGACAGCGCCGACTTACATCTTCGTCTCCGGAGAGAAAAAGGCCCTTCAACACTATTTGTGTGAATATTTCACACCTTGCTATTTCGTCAAATAATTCAGCGTGTTATGAGGCAAGATTGACGATGACACATTTTGAAACAAAAGCTCGTCTGGTCATCGTGTTGGAACAGATTTAAACTCACCCCAATGGATCCAAAGAGAACCTACAAGAGGGACACATCCATGAAAAAACTGTTATACCTCCTCAGCACCTTGCTGCTGGCTGCCGCAGTGACAGCTGGCGAAGGTCCCAAAATTACCGAACAGGCACAAGAATTTGTGTTGGATAACGGCATGCGTGTTGTGCTGCTCAAACATGGTAAAGCCCCCATGGTGGCCGCTGGCTGGGTAGCGCACGTCGGCTCCGCGAACGAACGACCGGGCATCACCGGTATTTCGCACCTGTTTGAACATATGATGTTCAAAGGCACGCCGACAATCGGCACCAAAGACTTTGCCCTAGATACAAAAATCCGCAAACAACTCGACCAAATTCGAGAAAAAATGTTTGCGCTCGAACGAAAGTTTCGTGACCAGGTGCGACTCGGCTTGTTTACCTCGCTTGATGAAGCGGCCAAAACCAACGAAGCCTACCAAGCGCTCAAAAAACAATTTGATGAATTAATCGCCAAGCAACGGAAGAATATGGTCAAGGACGAATTTGACCAGATTTACACTCAGGCTGGCGCCAACCGAATGAACGCTTTCACCAACCACGATATGACGGTGTATTTCATCCAGGTGCCCAAAAACAAACTGGAACTCTGGTTCTGGATGGAAAGTGAGCGCTTGCTGCACCCCGTCTTTCGCGAGTTTTATTCTGAGCGCGACGTCGTCTACGAAGAACGACGCATGCGTACAGAATCCACCCCCACCGGCGTTCAGGATGAAGTCTTTGAATCACTGTTTTGGCGCGGCCATCCCTATGCCTGGCCTGTCGTGGGCTGGCCTTCAGATATCGCGGCAATCACGCGTCAGCAAGCAGAAGCCTATTATGACCTTTATTATGCCGCCAACAATTTAACTGCAGTGATTGTCGGCGACATTGACGTCGACCAAGCCAAAGCTCTGGCCAAAAAGTACTTTGGTCGCCTAAAAGGACAAAAAACGCCGCCACCCGATGTTGTGACCATGCGCACCCCGCAAAACGGCACCGTGGTGTATCGCGCTGAGGTTGACGACAATGCATCAGCCACACTGGCCTATGCCACCACAGCGTTCGCTGGCAAAGACGAGCCAGCCTTGAGTATGCTGGCCTCGGTTTTGAATGGTCGTACCGGAAAGCTTTATAAAGAACTGGTGCTCAAGAAGAAAATCGCGACCGATGTACGCGC
>RFGJ01000266.1 GCA_003696665.1 Gammaproteobacteria bacterium
TAACCTATGCAAATAGGTACAAATACCTATCACCTCACGCGGGTGATGGGTATTTTTTTTGCCCGTACTTACTAACTATTTTGCCACCTTGCTACATAGGCTAGACGTATGAGGCTCAGCAAGCCTATGCTATTCCCTAACCCACCCATTCTAGCCTCCTCCCACTTTGCCTAACCTTCTTGAGCCTTATAGGTGTGGCTGTGTTGATGTTGTGACTAGGTGGTGAGGGCAAGGGTTCAGCCTCAACCAAAATTGCTCTACCCCTGCGCGCGCGCACGCGTTAGTATATATATATACTCTAAGAATATATATATAATAATATACTATAGCGAGGTAGTACGAAGCTACTACCGAGCGTAGATGGTAGTTTATTTGGGAGAGGGTAGAAGTTTAGTGTCGTGTTACCTATATCGGTGTGGCAAAATAAGTAGTGTAATTCTCGAATGAGCGAAGACGAATGAGAGAATTTATATAGGGTCTGGGCTATTAAAAATTTTGTGAGATAGGGGGTTGACAGATGGGGTGAGGCTACGGTATTCTGTTTACAGATGGATGAGAGGACGAGTTGAGCAAGGGGAAAGCAAAAAAATAAATTCCCAAAGCGCTTGACAAACCCAACTTACCCACCCGTGCTAAGTTAAGAGTACACACAACAAAAGGACAAGGACTATGACACGTTACGATGGCGAACAGTTCTACAACAGACTAGCCAAAAACAAGCAAGACGAGCTGACTTCTGCGTTCGTAAAGTACCTGAAAGAAAACGAAGAATTCTCACCATATACCTTGTACGAGGACGGTCTGTTCCCTGACACACAGAAGTTCGAAACCCTACCCCTGTCCGAGTTGCTCGATGCCGTGGAAGTGGTGGAGCAAGCGGAACTGCAAGAGTCCTCAGTCATCAGTATCCTCAAAGGCGACAAGGGTTTGCTCAAAGGTAACCCTTTATACACGTTTCTGGAGGTGTCCAATACTGTTGATGGTATTGTAATCATCAGCGGTCGCCACAGGGTAACGGCGCTTTCATTGCTGGGTTTCTTAGCTGAACAATGGTGCACTGCCCATGATGCAGAGTTCGACTATGAAGCGTTCATTGACCAACCTATCCCCGTTATCTTTCGTAGATATGATGTAAACATCGTCACCGCTACTAACGGTAGCCGCACGATGCGACCCTTCGAGAAGTCTAGCGTTGCTGGTCAAGCCTTGGGCATCGATACTTCCAACGTGACTGAGCTTTTGGAAAGCATGGCGAGCGGAAAATTCCCTAAAGGTTTCGCCCTTGCCGTCGGTCTGGAATTGGATAACGCTGAGCTATCGCCTAACACCACTCTTGCCATCGTCAACAGCGCACTGTCTAAGCTGAAGATGGGAAGCAAGCTGGGTGCTAAGCTAACCAAGCGCTTCGAGACTCTTGAAGTACTGCTCGCCGCGTTCCCTGACGCACTGCAAACGGCACTGCAAAAAGGTGGCTACGTCGATGCAACTGGCGAGCTGTCGGGCAATGTTGCCCGTGGTGCTTCGAGCATCGGTGAACTTGTGGCTAAGGCGTTGCTGACTAACCCTGAAGTCAAGGCTTATATCGACGAGCTAGTGAAGGCTGAGCAAGTGGCGGCTAAAGCACGCGGCAAAGCGAAGGCAACCAAGACCACCAGCCGCAAGCGCCCAGCCGCAAAGACCGAAACCATTGACACGCTAAGCGATGAAGCGCCCGCCGATGATGAGTTCTAAGCCCTAAGTCCGAGGGGAGACCACCCTCTCCCCTAAGATTATCTTATCTATTTTGCCACACATGTACAGACTCACCGCGATATTTATTTTTCTTTGCCCGCTTCTACTATTCCTTATCACCCTCATCTTAGGTATACGCCATGAACAGAACAGATGTAACGCCCAGTGTTCAGAGTTACGTGAAGCGACACGGCAAAGCAGCCTCATCGGGGATGTTGTGCGAGAGGATGATTATATCCTACAAAGGATGGACACCTTCATCTAAGCAAGACAACATAGAACTGGACATCGACGCGAGAGATGGTTACGGTCTGTCCTACTCACTCAAGACGGGCATAGCCAACGAACGCAGTAACCGACTCGCCTTTGAGTTGGACTATGAAGATGCTCAGGGTAATGTGTTCCCATCTTGGTACGCTACGGGTAAGGCAGACTTCTATGTGTTTGGTTATCATAACCAATTGCTCTACATCCACCGCGCTCGGTTACATGAATACATCGAAGCCAATGGTTGGGACTGTGTGCTAAGACCTAGCAAGGAAGTACTAGACGCGAACCAACAAAACCACATCGCCAAGACCTGTAGGAATGGCATCATTTCCATTCATCGACTGTATGCTAATGGACTGGTAACTCACACTGAGGTATTAAACTATGCCGACCGACGCATTAAAGAGTATCATCGAACGCGCTATGACAGCACTCTACCAGGAAATGAGCTGCGCTTCCTTAGAAGTGGAAAGCGTTACCCAACAGGTACGGCATCGTTGCTCCGTATGCGACTGCTTAGTATCGGAACCAGTGCCGCGTGACAACGGGCGAGGGTTTCATAGCTGGTGTCTCAAGTGCAAGACCACATTCGACCGTAGCATAGACGACATTATTAGGAGCAAGTATCATGCCACGTTACCCCGACCGGAAAAACATCGAGCAGTATTTAGAAGGCGGTAAAATTTGGGAAGTGTTAGACGCTATTCGTTCTGACTCTGTACTCATGCCAGAACTACCGTGCCGACCCGCAGACATACTTGAGCTGTGCAAGATGGTCAAGTACATCGCACTGTGCAAGGTGGTAGGCGCAGCGGCTCACCGTTACTACCGTCGAAACATTAATAACGGACTGCCAAAGAACTGGGAAGATGGTATCTCAGATTATCAACAGGATAATCTAGCCGTGTGTAATGACCGCATCATCACATTAGACAGACTCATCCGAGCGTTGCGGCATCTGCCTATCAAGTGTATCATTCATGCTTACTACTCTAGGTTTGGTGGCTTCGAGTTTGTTAGGAGTGCGTCGCAACGTGGTGTCGCATTGCCCGGTAACGACACCCGCGCCCACAGTTTAGCACTTAAAGAACAGTACGTGTCATCCATCGCACACGACCTTGCCTCTGAAGGTGTAGCACCGACAGCAGAAAACATTCTAGAAATAGTTGTGGCTGTAGAGGAGGCAAAGACAGGTACGGACATCAACCACCGCACGCTCAAGCGATGGCAAGCTATCATCGACCGTCATTTGCAGTGTTACCAAGTAATGTACCCTATTGCTTTGGAGGAGTGGTATGAAACTTAATGACTACATGGAGCAAGAGCAAGCAGACTACACGACACGCGTCATCAGTAACACCCGTGAGCTGGAGGCTTATGAGTATGCCGCACAGCACAGACCATACATTGTGGTCATGCCTTACCCTTATATCGACCTGCTTGAGTACACATACCTAACCGTGTTCAACCTGTTAGGTGGTGGTATGGTGCAAGGAATACTTAACCGAATGGAGGATAGCTGCGAACTATGAACGCCTTCATTTCCGCCGCATTCTATGACCATCGCGCCAATGATGATATGCCTCCCACTTGGAAAGAGGCTATCACTAAAGCACACATCGAACACTCTCCGCACTACCAATTCCTTGAGCATGTTACGTGTCTCTACCAGTGGGATGAAGGGTCGCCGCTGTGTGCAATAGACATCGCCCTTAATGGTACATCGTGCTTCATCGTTGACAATACGCAAGTTCTCTGGGATACTATATACAAGGATGCGTATGTATCTCTCGGTATGCCGTGCGACCAAATAGGTACGTGCTTTGAAGAGTTCTATTACACGACTAAAGAGCGCTGGACTATTAGCCCTCTCGCCTTGCGCCACCTACGCAAGGGAACCTACACCAAAGACACAGTTTCCTGCACATCATTTGCACGGTTAGCATTGCCAGAGTTACGCCGTGATGCATTCACAGCAGGCGGACTGTATAAGGAAATGTTGAGGCTAAGAAATGGTACGTTATGAACTGCCTGAAGGTTATGAATATGGGGTGACCCACACACGTTGTTACTGCCATCGATGTGGTGGCAGTGACAACACCAGCAATACAGAAATGTTCCACGGTTCTAAACTGATAGGACATTTTGTTTTCTGTAACGCATGTCGCAACATACGTCACCCTGAGTATGTTGTTAATAGGTGGGAAAAGTGGAAGCGTACGACACTAACAGATGTTGTGCCCTCTCGTCTTACTAAAACCAGTGTGGCAAAAAACTATAAAGGTAATGGCACAAGGAAGCTTATGTTTAAGCCTAGCAACATCAAAGACACGAACACCAACCGATGGGGTATAGCGCCGGAAATTCTTAAACTCTACGACGTTAGCCTAAAGGATGGCGAATGGAGGTTTCCACTATTCAGACCCACAGGTGAGCATGTAGGCTACCACACCCGCAGGTATGACCCGCTCGATGACACAAAGTATGAGGCTAACTATACGAACGGCGTGCCCATAAATGAGGTACTGTTCGGTCAACCCACTGCGCGCTACATCGACAGAGGTACGCTGGTATTCTGCGAGGGCATGACCGACACACTAGCCGCTAGACAGATGGCAGGAACCCGTGCGGGTACGTATACATTTGTGGGTGCGGCATCGGCTACGGTACTAGCGCAAGTCATCGCAAACGCTTGGGAGTGGGCGAGTAAGTTTAAGTCTGTCCTGTACTGTGTGGATAACGATGAGGCTGGACGGCGGGCGGCCGCAGCGGTTAAAGCGCTCAACTTGCCCAAGCTGAAACAACTTATTTTGCCACCTACGACAAAGGATATTCGACAGCTCCTCAATGAGGGCAGAGAGGGTGTGTTTATTGACTCCCTCTATGCCGCAGGGGCTAACGCGCTGGACTGTCTGATGTCACCAACCGAGATGGCTGAGGCAGTTCGCAAGAAAAGGGGCACAGCCTACCCTACAGGGGTCAGCAGCCTTGATGAATTGCTTAAAGGCGGACTGTACCCACATGAGCTGTCGGTGTGGCTTGCTGGGTCAGGGAGTGGCAAGTCTACGTTCGGTCGCTACCTCCTATCCCGCCAAGACAACGGCGCTTATCTTCCCTTCGAGGAGAGTGCAGACCTAGCCATTAGCAAATACTACGCTCACACTATTGTTGCTACACCCAATGGGCTGGATGAAGATATGCTTGCACTCGCGCAGCGCACAGCCGTTGTGCGTACCGACCGCATTCAACTGGATAACAACACGGTCGATGAGTGGTTGCAATGGTTCGGTGCTTTCATCGTGAGCAGTGGTCGCAACTTCTTCTTGGTTGACCACATCACCAACGTCGCACAAACGCTGCGTGGTGACAGTGAGCGTGAGCGCATTCAGCAACTCATGGCAGGTATGGCGGAGCTGGTCAAACGCTACCCCATTCACATTGCTGTACTCTCGCAGATAAACCGACCGTCTGTAGAGTACGATGAAAACGGTGAAGTGGTAGACCACCCCGTCACACTAACATCGGGGTTTGGTGCGAGTGCCATTGAACACTACGCCTTTGTAGTGTGCGGTATCGATGGACGGGATGACCGCACCCGTATCCGTTTGCTCAAAGATAGGAATGGCGGTCAAGCAGACAGAGATGGTAAGGTGTACACCACAGTAACCTACTCGTCTGGCTTATATAGCGGTGGCAAAATAGCACTAGGTAAGGACAATGCCCAGGAAATTCAACAACACGAAGACAACATACAAGGGGCTGAAGTTCGACAGCCTAATGGAACTGGAGCTGTACAAGCAGCACGAAGCGCAACTGACACGTCTGAACCCACAGATGAAACTGTTCCGTTACACGGAGGTGAAGGAATGGACGCATACACCGGACTTCCAGACCCCAGTGTGCTACATAGAAACGAAGGGGATGATAACGGACATCTACGCGCAACGCACCGAGAAACTTATTCGGGAATTAGGGGACGCATTCCGCAACCGATATCGGCTTGTGTTTGCAAACCCAAAGGTGAGAGTGGGCAAAAGGAAAGTCAACGCTGGTTACTGGGCGACAGCGCTTGGTCTGGAGTGGATAACAGCGGGGGAACCATTACCCGCCCACTGGCTAACCAAGGGCGCACCGGTGCCACCACCCCCACCCCGCATGGGTCTGATAATGACCAGGGCAAGAACGTCAACCGCAGAACTCTTGCTCCAAAGTCTACCAAAGCACGGCACGGGGATAACAATGGTGGGTCTGCCACGGGTACTGTCCGACCTGAAGAAAATAAAGACGCAGAAAAACAAAAGCGTTTTCCGTTTCGCCGGGCACACGTGGCTACCGTGCCACCACAGCAAGATGGTGGAGGAGTGGAAGAACGCACAGTACATCCTAAGCGTGACCGATGGGGAAGGAAACTCCAATGATGGCGTGCTATTCGGTGCTAACGTCGGGTGCCCTCGCATTGTGCTAGACTTTGTGGGCAACTACCGACCGGGCGCGGTGGCACTGGAAGATAAGACTTTGGTTGTGCCCGTACCCGTTGAGCTACAGTACCCGATAGCTATCGAAAGCCTAATACGCACGGCAGTAAGTATGCTAGGCGCACAGCCCCAAGGTAAAGAGGCGTGGTTGTTTGACCTTGACGAGTACGAAATGGTGTGGGCTGGTGCGTTTAACCCTGTGTTTGACCAAAAACAATACATGCCATCGACGGCAATGCTGGCTCTAGTCATTCGTCTAGTGCGTGGGCTTAAGCTTTACGACTTGACAAACATGTCGGGATACCTTAAGATGTTAAATAACATCAACGAACCGTTCGACTTCGACGCTAAGACAGGTAAGAGCAACATCACTGAGGTTAGAAACTATTATGAAGACTATCGCAGTTGACACAGAGAGTTTAGGTGGCGGTGGGTTCGGTGCGCTGAAGAAACTGTACACGGTACAAATTGCGTGTGCCGATGGGGCTGATGTCTATCCTGTATTTTGCCACACGTACGCTGATGCTCTCGGTATTGGTGGTCTTGCCGCACGTAACGCTACCGAAGTTTTAGATATTCTATCTGAGGCTGAGCACATTGTATTCGCCAATGCCGCGCATGACCTGAGTGTACTGTATAGTTTCTATGGTGACGCACTAGCTAAAGCTAAGTTCAAATGGGATGACGTGCTGCTAATGTTGTGGTGCATGTGTCCGAACCGTCCGTACGCGGCGGGTGAGCAGCACAGTCTAGCCAGTTGGGGTGAGCGTCTTGGCTTCCCCAAAGATAAGATGCGGTTTACTTGGGATAGGATACACGCTGCGCTGGAAGACGAGACGGCAGAAGTCACCACAAACACGGGCATCGAACTACTTGAGTACGGGAAACGCGACGCTGAGCTTACCTTCGCTATCTGGGAACATCTAAACAAAGAACTACTAACCCTCGACCCAATTGTGAAGAATGCAGCGATGAGTACTTACACTCTCATCGAGCGCCCGACCGTCATGCTAGTGATGGAGATGCAGGCGCACGGTATGAAGCTAGACCTTGACCACCTAGCTGTACTGTGGGATGAGTGGGGCGAACTGCTTGACCAGTCCGAGAGTAGTATGAAAGAGTGGGTGCGTGAGAACATTGGGTTCGTCCCCGCTGCCACACCTAAGCTACTCAAGAAACCCATGAATGGTGACGCTGAGAAACTCGACCGCTACTTCTTCTGTGGTCAAGACGAGAACGGTATGTATGTGTACCGTGAGAAGCTGGAGCTTAACCCCAAAAGCAATGACCAACTAGCATGGGTGTTTCAGCAGTTAGGGTGGAAGCCTATTGAGTTCAGCGATAAGACTGGCAAGCCGTTACTGAGCAAAGGACAGCTAGACGAACTGGCACCACGGTACGAGTTAGCTAAGCAGCTTAAGACCTTCCGCGAGTTTGAAAAACTGTTCACCACATATGTTGTGGGTATGCACAACACAGGTACGGCGCAAGATGGCTGGATATTTCCAGGATGGAACCAAAATGGCACCATCACCGGAAGGTATAGTTGCTCCAACCCTAATTTTCAGAACCTACCCGCCAGGACTGAACACGGGCAGCGCATACGCCAAGCTGTTATTGCACCACCAGGGATGAAGCTGGTAGGTATTGACCTCCAAGCTATCGAGTATCGTGTGCTGGCTGACCAGATGGCGCAGTACTTCATGCAGTACCACGGGCACATCCCGCCCGATGTAGACTTCATGTTGCAAGCGTTCATCAATGGCAAGGATATTCACACCGAGATGGCGCAGCTATGGTTTGGGCACAAGCCGGACTACCAGGACAAGGCTAAGTATTACCGCACCATTGGTAAGAACGTGTCATATGGTAGAATGTTCGGGTTCGGAGCGGCTAAGGCTAGCACCATGATGGGTGTCAGTGAAGAAGATGCGCGCGCTATCATTGCCACCGCTAACGAAAGCAACCCATCGTTCAATGAGTTTCAGCAGTGGGTGTGGCAAAGTGCTATCGACAATGGGGGATGGGGGTTCACGGCGTTTAACCGCCCGAACTACTACCCCGACATCTGCCTGAAACCTAGCAGCCGCACCCATGAAGCTATCGCTCGCGCCAAGCGTCAGTGCTTCAACGCCCGCATTCAGGGCACAGCCGCCGACATCAACAAACTTATACACCTAGACGTGAACACATCTGAACTTTGCGCCACCAACGTACTTGACAAACTCGAAGGGTCAGAGTACAAGCATCTTAGAAACATGATGTTAGTGCTTAACGGCTCGCCCATCGTGCCCGCATTCGACGGCATTAACGTGGGCACAGTGCATGATGAACTACTGTTCTATGTGGACGACTACAACGCTGAACCCCTAGCCGCTGCACTCACACTGCACTACCGGAACAACTGGAGCTACATGCAGTTCTGTCCTATCGATGGCACGGCAAACTACGGTGATAACTGGAGCGTAATTAAATGATGCTACACTCAGAGACTACTTTCCCGTTCGAGTGCTGGTAAGACACAACGTACAAGCGTACAAAAATGAAAAAGAAAAAGGTGCCGAGGAAACATAGGCGCTTGACAACGAACCCCACCCCTGCTATACTGAGAATAATCGAGAAGGCTAAAAAACGTAGGAGAAACTTATGACACCTGACAACGGACAAGTACCTTTCATCTATGAAGAAACCACCTTTCAGCCCGAAGACTGGCTCGACCTTACCTCTCCCGCTGAAGAAGTCAAGCATGTGCCACCCGATGATATGCTTCTCAAGGACGTTGACTTTGGTGTGCGCGAATATCCTAATGGTTCTAAGTCTGGTCGCATTGACTCCGCCTTCCAACTGGTACCCGCCCAAGCCTTGGCGCTGATATCCCGTGTGTTGTACGAAGGCAACCTGAAGTACGGTAAAGAAAACTGGTACGGCTTGCCCATCGAAGACAACATCAACCACGGTGTCCGCCACATCTTTGCCGTTATCTCAGAGATGCAGCGCACGAACCGCATGAAGCAGGCGGGGCAAGAGACGCACCGACACAACTTTACGTATGCTCAAGTACAAGAACTAGCTCACGCTGCTTGCCGTGTGTTGTTTGCGTTAGAGCAGGTATGGGATAGTCACCTAGACGTACGCGACCAACTGACTAGCGGAGAAGTGGAGGACGTTTAAGCTCGTCTCGCACCTACCAATGTGGCAAAATAGGTAGTGTAAGTTACACCACCAGTTTAGTAGTGTTTACCTAAAGGATACCCATGCTTAGCTTCAACGAAGTTCTCAAAGAAATCTCCGAGCAACCCTTAGTTAAGGACAGCGTTAACCCCCACTTCAAGAACCGCTACGCTTCCCTCGACGCTTGCCAAAACGTTGTGCTGCCCATCCTCTACGCCAACGGGTTTGAGCTGGTCAACTACACGGTTATTCATGACGGGGTATTGGTTCTATACACTGATGTTTACGTCGCTAATAAAACGGAAGACACCAGCGTCCGCCCCTACATCATGCGCTCTGCATTCCCGGTCGGCGCTATCACCGAGAAGGCACAGCAGCTAGGCTCAGGCATTACCTACGCTAGACGCTATAACCTGTGTGCTCTGTTCAGCCTCACCGCTGACGACGACGACGATGGCAACGCGGCGCAAGGCTCACCCGCACCGCGTGAGACACTGGCGGCAAACGAGAAGGCTGACGTTAAGCCCCGCTCGTCTCGGTTTCGTACTATCAGTTAAGCCTAAGAGGGCAGCTAAGCCCACACCCGCTGACTGCTTAGCCGCCCCACCCCTTGACAACTTGACCGACCTTCTGCTATGGTTAGAGAGTCAGGACAGGAACGCAACGGTTCACATCCTTGAGGGTTCCACAAGTGAGTGGACGGTTCGCAACGTATACGCTAACATCTTCTGGATACTACAGGAAAACAAAACATGGCACACGCTGAAACTTACGCTTCCTACACTTCCTTTGTCCGCTCCACTATGGCACCCGGTGCGCGTGACAAGCAGCTAGAACACTTCGGTCTTGGTCTTATCGGTGAACTGGGTGAGGTGTCCGAGCCGCTGAAGAAGCACTTGTACGGTGGCAAAGAACTCGACCGCTCGAAGCTGCTGAAAGAAATGGGTGACGTTGTTTGGTATGTGTTCGCTATCGCTGAGGCTTTGGGCATCGAGCTTGAAGATGGGATGGCAAAAGAGAGAAGCGAAGATGGTATTAACTACCTCGTTCGCAAGTCGAAAGACTTCTCCCCCGTGCGAATTGGTGAAATTATTTTTGCTATTGCGTCTTTTGTCGGCGGCGTGGCTGACCTGCACCTTGGGTCTGCGACATCGTTTGAAGCTTGCTCCTGTCTCACCGGTATCCTGGAATGCCTTGGCGCTATGGCGCACCAGCACCTTGACAGCGACCTTGGTGAGGTCATCGACATTAACGTTACCAAACTCTCGGCGCGTATGGAAGAAGGCTACTACGAGAGTTACGGTGTGGCAAACAAAATGTACCCAGCCCCCACTCCTGAGAACAACCCCTGTGTTTTCAAAGACGGTGTTTACCTACCGCTGGGCGAGGAAGAAGATGACGACGTAGAGCTGGGTGAGTTTATCGAATGTCTTTACGCTGAGTCTGAGGATGAAGCACAAGAAGATGAGTGCGATGGTTACTGCACCGCTGAGCTACCGGAAGATGAGGGCGATGACTTCTGGTTCACAGACGACACCAACTTCTAGAGCCGCTCACTAAACTATTTTGCCACACCGACATTTGACCCACTAACTATCACAAGGACAATTCCACTATGGCTATCAAGAAACCCGCCGCTACTGCTTCTAACAAAACATCCAGCACTCCCACTGAATACGTTGACAATGGCGGGCGCGCCACGATAATCTACGGCGCTGTCGGTGACAGCAAAGTTGTGGCTAAAGGTTTCCTAAACCTGGCTTACGACAGCCACGCTCTACACATCACCTTGTTCGCACCAAAGGAAGGTGCCAGTGAGAAGGTCATCGCTTCTGGGTTCGTTAAAGAGTACGGTCTTGCACCAAAAGACACCGAGTTTGAAAACCCCGTGTTGTACTACATCACACTGCTAGAAGGTAAAGACGACAGCGTGTATGCTTTGATGAACGAAAATGGTGCGGAGCGCAGCGACCCACCCGTTAAGCTGTCCCTCTACACAGAAGACCGCGTTGAGACTGGCGACATTACTATCCTGACTGGTAAAGTTCTGGTGCCGTCAGACTTCTAAAACACCCACGGTCATGTAGCCTTCTGCATGACCGCCCCTAGATTTCTACCAGAGGAGAGGTATGAAACTTAAAGACATTGTTCGACGTATGAATGACGAAATGTTCATTACCGTCGAAGCGGATACCGTTAAACCCTTTGCTAAAGACATCGGTCATCGTTACACTGATGTTCTACTCAACCAGCTTAAAGAACGCGATGACCCTGAGCGCATCTTACGCGGCTCGACACTGGGTAAGCCAACGGTGGAGCTGTTTGCTAAGCGTTTCTTCCCTGAGTGGTGGTCGGCAGAGATGCCCAGTGAAAGACTCATGCGACTGTTCCATGAGGGGTTTGTATTTGAGCTACAGTTTGAATGGTTCCTGCGACGTGTAGGGTTCTATAAGGTGCGTAGCGCCCACCAACGGTATGACCTACGGGATGCCCTTGAGTGTAACGTTCCTGTGTCAGGAGAGCTGGACTATGTGCTTGAAACGGAGGATGGTCGCTACCTTATTGATACCAAGACGGCAAGCAGTAACTCTTACCGCAAGCTTACGTCAGGTACAGTACCCAGAGAATACCTTGTGCAACAAGCTGTATACAAGGCGGCGTGGGAACTTACCAACGGTGAGCGCATTGACCGAACTGGTTTGTTGGTGTACAACAAAGACAATAGCACGGTGATGTGGGTGGAAGCTGACCCAGTAGAGCGGGATGAGATGCTCGACTACGCCAAAGCTTTGTGCTACACTTGGGAAAAGTCGGACAGTTGGGATGAGGCGATAGCCAACGGTGTGCGCCCGCCCGACCCGGTTCCAGAAATCTACCGTAAGCGTCCGACAGGTGCATTCCTTCTACCTGACAGTATGAAGTACCAACCACAGGAGTTAATTGAAGCGTGCTATGAACTGGTTGAAGACAAGAATGGCTATGGTAAGGACACGTTATATGTGCTGGGTTCGAGGTGGTAAAATGACAACAGAAGAAAGTTACGATGACATCATGAAATGGGTTAAGGTTATTCATCCTATGAAGTGCGCCGACATTTGTGAGGGCATCGCCAAGCATCAGGGTACAATGATATACCGTCGGCTTAAGAAGGTGCTGCCCCCTTCGTTGTTCTCTCAAGTTGTTGGTGCGGTCAGCGCTGGTGTGATGGAGTCTTTACCACAAGACATCCGCTACCAACAAGCGGACATCATTAACTCACTGGTGGTAGAGTTCTTTTGCAACGTCATTCCTGAGCAACAACCACAGATACTTCAAAGCTGCTCATCTGCTTACTGGCAGACCGTCAAGACTCAAATGTTGTTACTGAAGGTTCAAGAAGAATTAACATGAGATACGCACCACACCCAAATAACGAAACTATTCCCGGATGCAAGAACTTTACTTGGGGAGAGGTTACTAAAAACGGCACCCGACCTATTCAAGCCTCCAGTCAAGGCGGACGAAAGCTCACGGCTCGTCAAGTGGAAGACAACGTTATCAACATCGCAACGTGGTTGCAACGGTTGCGTAACGAGTTACAGCTACGGGCTAAGCGTCGTTCGTTCTCCATCCACGTTACCTCCTGGTTTCGACCACCCGCAGTCAATAGAGATATCGGCGGAGCCTCAGCGTCGCACCATCTTGGAGGTGGAGCGGTTGACTTCTATCTTGTTGACTGGACTCCTGAGGAAGTTGTAGATGCGTTGTTTGACATTGGCTTCCCTGGTGGTGTGGGAGTGAGCATCAGCGCTACTGGCTGGTTCATTCATATCGACCTTGGTGCCCGACGTGCATGGAACTACAACGGCTCAGCCCGCAGTGTTAAAGTTCTGGAGTACATCAAGAAAAGAATGGGGCAGTGGAGATGATAAACAAAGTTCGCATCTTGACAATGGTGGCACCCATCCTGTATACTTTGTACATTACCGGGTTGCTACTGAACCAACCGCCTACAGGTAAACCAACGTTCTTTACACCGAGTGACAATCATGCTAAAGTACAGCGCTTCGGTTAAGGTTACAAACACTGCGACTGGTGGTGTTCATCTGTGTGTATTTACTGTTAGTGGAGAAGACTATGCAAACGCTTTTGCTGAAGCCATTGACCAAGCCTACATCCGCTACCCCGAAAGCAGCTACAGCCAACATGAATGCAAACTTGTCTTGCTCAGCGCCCTCTCATCTGGATGTGAAGGTTGCGCCTGAGGCATACGACAGTGACTTTGAACCGTGTGATAGCTGCCCTCACAAAGCTAAGTGCCGACGTAACGACTATTGTATGGGGTCAGACTAATGGGAAAGAAAGATGCTAAGGGTCAGCCGGACTGCTCTGACCACAACGGCGACAACCCCTTTGGACTACCACGCTTGACAGCAGAACAGACGCGACGACGGGATGAATACTTCATGAACCGTAAGCCAGCGTCCAAGCGGTGAAGACCAAAAAAGAAGGACGGCACCCCTATTATGGAGTGTCGTCCTTTTTCTTTGGGGTGTGGCAAAATAGGTCTATGCCTGTCCACCCGTGCAGATGCGAAACTTCATGTACAGCGTGGGTTGTCGAACGTCCATCTGAACACCAGCCGTTCCAGCATTAGCGGTGTTACCGTTCACGTTGTGGTAGTGTTCATTAAACATGTTGTTCGCAATATTAGCGCCGCCGTGCGAATTACCTGGGCTAGTGCTAATGTTAAACGTACCGCCCGCGCTGCCGTGGAAAGCGAACACACTCACGTAACCGCCGCTAAGCCCGTGGCTGTGAACTGCACTGTTAAAACCACTGTTGATGTTTACAGAGTGGCTGTGCTGCGGTAAAGGCACGGTCACGGCATTAGCACCAGAGGTTGTGTTGCTATTGGTAGCCGTGCCCGCCAGTGTTCTGTTTGGTGCGCCGTTGATGTTAGGTAGATTAAACGTGCTGCTACCGTCACCCGCCCCATAAAGCGTACCGATGGCAGCAAACAGACGACTGTACGTTGTGCGGCTTACTGCTTGCCCGTTACAGTCTAACCAACCAGGAGTATCGCTGTTGCCCGCGAATGGCAGCACCGTGCCCGCTGGTAGTGCGGTGGTGTATAGATACTCCATGTTCACAATGCGTAACCCAGACCCTATCGGAGGTGTGGAAGCCACGGGTGTACCAGCAACGTAAGAGTTGATGGCATTGTTAATGCGCGTACGTACCCAGCTTGCGTACACAGCTTTATCGGTGTCCTCTGTGTCTGGGTAAACCGAACTGATGCTTAAGTTATTGGCGATGCCGTTGGACACCAGTAAACGGAGCGTAAGTGCCTCAGCGATGTTAGCCCTTGTAGCGCCCTGCACGGTGTCTCCAACCCAGTTGCCACTCAAGATACTCTCGTTGACAATGGGTGACCCTCCTAGCCCACCACCAGCCTCTACGTTCAACAAACGCTCCTCGACTTCATAGGCGATGCGATGCAGACGATTAAGCTCTCCCTCATAGGAGACGGTGGACAACCGGGAACCGTAACCAATAAGCGGTGCCACACGTTCGATGGGAGTGGCACGCACGACACTAACAGGTAGCAGGTCAACACCAATACTCGCGCCCGTGTAAGTGATGACCGTAGGGCTGGTCTTAGTAAACGAACTGTTTGGTACAATAACTCCGTCAATAGTAACTCGAAAGTCTTTAACCGTGGTATCTAAGGAAAGGTTACAGGCTGAGACATCGACTGCCCAGCCTGCACCACTACGGGATACCAACACGGTTGCCGTGCTGTTATCAATTGTCATCGTTCTCTAGTGCCTCAATTTCTTGTCGTAACACTTCACGCATCTGTCTGCCGTAATGCTCTACGGTTTCAACACCGTTTTCATCCACCATCATGTGGGGTCGCATCTGTCCTTCGCGCAGCAGCCTGCTTAGTTCTGTAGGGTCAATACCCCGACGTTCGCCCCACGCTATCATATCCTCATATGCCTTCTCCAACTCTGGGAGGTAGGCTTCAACAGCTAACATACCGTTGAGTGCGTCTTGGTGTTGAGGTGTGCCCGGTGGGTAGCGGAGGGAGTTACGTGCGTAGGCTCGGTATACATCTTTGCTTGCGCGAATGTGTGTACCAATTTCCTGCATGGTGTAACCCGCGTTCGCCACCACATCGATGGGCGTAACGCGAACACCGATGACATCACCCGCACGTAGGATACCCGCCACTGCTCCACCAGCATCTAGCGCACGGTTAAAAGCGTCGATATCTGTGCGTACACTTCCGGTAATGGGGGAGGCGTAGCCCTCTACGAACTCGCCCGTATTGCTGTCAACGTAGTCACGTTCACCGAAGATACGCCGTCCGCCGATGCGGGGATTAACCCGGTTGATAGTTGCCGCAGGTGGCAAAAACACTGTAATGAGGCTTTCCACAATTTCTGGCATCTCCACACCCCAGAACGTGTGCGGCGGTTGCACGACCTCTTGACGCTCACGGTTAGCGCTTGCACTACCGGCGGCGATGAGCTGTGCTGCGGCTTCATACTGAGGGAATAGATTACCGGCGATGAGTTCCAGAAGCGGCGACTTCGGGCGCTGTCCTACTGGGCTGTTGGCTAGACGGTCAGTTGTACTGCCACGTGTGCGACGCGCTGCTTGGGTGGGGTCTGCGGAGTAGTCGTCTTGCCAGATGCCCATAGCCCCAAAGATTGCCTCAGCACTTGTGGAGATACCCTCATAAGCTCCGCTGAAAGGGTCAAGCGACGTAAGCCCAATTGAGAACCAGCGGGGTTTTCCGTCACTGCCATTAACTCTAAAGAAGAGGGGTCGGGAATAGGTGATGTAACCAGGGACGGTACTCTCGTTAAGGTCATCGGGAAACTCCTCCATCTGTACTTGGTTGTGGATGCTAATGGCGCGGCTCACGGCGGCGTACTTACCGGGGTTGCGGATAGCGTGCCGGATAGCGGCGGGAATGTTGCGACCGTGGAAACCCCAGAACGGGATAATTTGTCGTAGCCCTTCATCCACTTTAGAGAAGTCATTGTAGTAAGGGAAGTAGTCTTTCCAGTGGTCAACAGCTTCATCCAGTGTGTTGAACCTGCGTCCGGTGCCGCTAACGTTGGTGGCAAAAAAAGAGGGGTCTACGCCACGGGCGTTCTGTAGGCGCATAGTAGAGAGGACGGCAGAGATGCGACCGATAACATCGGCGGCGTTGTTCATTGTCTGCCAGAAACCTACCGTTTTGTTTTTTGCCACACTGAACACATTGACCCGTGTGTTCTCTTTTAACCACTGCCCCCAGTCACCAAACTCTTCCAGCGCGTACCGTCCCCACCGCTCCCCATCTCGAATGGTTGCCAGTGTACCACGGCTCACCCGCCTGCCCGTCTGTCCAATGCGCTCACCCGTTAACGGTTCAAACGTATGGATGAACTCTATCTCAAACAGTCGGCGCACAACGTCTTGGTCACTCAGTCCACCCGCGTATTTGGGAACGGTGCTGTAGGCTTCCCAAATGGGCTTGCCTTTGACGTAGTGTTCCAATGCACGAATGCCGTCCTCGAAGATGCGTAGTGGGTTGCCCCCTCCCGCTGCCACTTGGAATGTACTGTTGATGAACTGGCGTTGAATGAAGTTAGACGTTACAACGATGAGGTCGCGGAAGTGGCGGTTGAGTCCCATCATGAACTCACCCACCTTCACCAGGTATTCAGGGCTACGGCTAACGTCGATGACAGCGCGGATGGCATTGGCGGCTACAGGGTGGACGTAGTAGTTGCTGAACAGCCCCACCGTTCCCGCATCACCGGCACCGAGGGCGAACACACCCGAACGCTCCGCTAAGCTTTGGTTCAACACACCTACACTATTTTGCCCCCTCGACACCAGCGGGACGTACTGTCTGTATTTTTGCGGGTCGGCATCAAACACGCTCTTAGGCACACCCCACTTCTGGTCTATCACCTGCCGCAACATAAAGTTAATTTGCCCGGTGCTTTTCATCACAACGTCAAGCTGGCGCGTCCAGGCTTCAAGCATGGCAGCAGGGTCGGTAATGAGTAGCTCGTTCAGTCCCTCGACGGGTAGCTTGTAGCGTCGAATGATGTCTTCCGCAATGTCCGTTGTGAACATGGGTAGCTTCTGAACCAACCCCATTTCCATCATACTATCTAACACGTTGTCAGACAGAAACTCACGGTCATTGAGCAAGCGTCGAAGTGCGTGCCCGTCCTCGATAACGTCAGCGAAGGTGGGAACGATGTTCTTGTCTTCGATACCTAGCGCACGACGATAGGCTTCGGTAGGGTCGCCCAAACGGCGGCGGCTGTTCTCTGTGATGTAATAGTCAAACAGTGCTTCATCCTCCACCGCCCAACGGTAGGTAGAGCGTGAGCGGTTGATGACTTCCGCACCACTCATCGTAGTTCCATCGTCAAACTCAAACAGTTCTCCCATGCCTGGGTCTTTGCTGCGTCGCCACGTTAAACGCTGTTGGAAGGTGGGGTCAAACGCTCGGTACTGGTAACCAATGAGTTCCTGTTGCTTGAAGCTAGCACCCGCACGACGAGCAATTTGGTAAGCATTATTCCAACCATCCGCCACGCTTTGCCCGGTACGTAGCACCAAAGCTGCATCTTCCGGTGTCATCCCGAACTGTCGAATAAGTCTATCGGATAGGCGGGTACTGCGCTCTACAAGGTTGTTCTTAGCAGCGACGCTGATGTCGGCACGGTCGCGGATGTGGCGATACCACCCAGACTCACCAGCGTCTAGCACAATGCTTGCACGTTGAGCGGCGGTTAGCTTGTAGCGGTTGAAGATAGACTCGTACTCCGCACTGGCGCGGCGCATGACATCAACCACACCCATCTTATGCAGGTCGCTATGGATGCTTCCTTTCCAAAGTGTACCAGCGCGGTTGATGTTTTCCCGCACCCGTCCCGATGGAGTGTAGTCGCTGCCCATTCCCAAGTATTTGCGCTTTACGGCAAACGTACGAGCGAGGAACTCGTTAATGCGGTCAGCGTTACCAGCACGCAGAGTAAACGCACCTGTCAATTCACCAGCACGGTTGAGGTTGTTTAGCAAAACCTGACGCACACGGGCGCTTTCCGGTCGGCGGTTGAGTGCGTGGGCTTCGACCATTTCGTAAAGGTCTGCCGTCCTACGCTGCATCTCTGTGAGCCGGGAAGCCCCACCCCTTCCTGGTTGGGATGCCATTGCCACTTGAGCGGCTGAGGTAGGGTCAGGGGTCGGACAGGCGAACACACGCTTAGGTATGCGACGGCTTGTCCCTGAGCTGGTGTTGACGTTCAGATACTTTTTCTGGTTAGCTTCCTTAGCTTGGCGGTTATGTTGTCGTACGGCTTGAGTTGTTTCTTGCTGGGTGGGTGCATCTGGTGTGCCACCTTGTACCCGGTTCTCCAATGAGTTACGCCGGATGAACTCTTCGCGGCTCATCTGGGGTTCGTTGTTGTTTTCCATGATGTTAAATACAAGGATTACGGTCGTCGATGGGGGTGTCCTTCGCGAGTCGTACTTGTGCGGCTTCTGCGCTTTGCTGTGCGGCTTCTGTACGTCGGGCGATGTAGGCGTTGTTTAGTTCACGTAACTGGTCACGTAGTGCTTCTACTCTGTTACTAGCAAATAGCCCCTGGTCTACCATATCGTCGTACTCTTTGGTGTACCGTTCCAGCATGTTCTCAAGAGTGTCCATGCGGCTTTCTTGTTCCCATACTGCGGTAGTCCTGCGACCCATTGACTGATGTAGTAGGTTGTCTGCTTGGTGTCGGTTCATCACCGCGTCTAGTCCCTCATCCGCACTGGCGGCTAGACGTTGAGAAGGTACACCGGGGGGTAGGGGAGAGATTGCCCAGAACGGTGCCTCTGTGGAATGTGGCAAAATAGTTAGTGTGCGTCCTCTCACCTTGCTGGTGTCTACCAGACTATCGAACCCAGCCATACGCAAGCGCTCCGCTACGGCTACCGAGTAGTCTTGGAACACCCCTTCCGGCATTGGTGTTCCGAACGTGTCAGCGTAAGCCTCTCGAACGTTTAGCCAACGGTCACGCAGCAATGGGTGTTGACGGTTGAGTTCGCGCAGTTTGTAGCGCATCTCCTCCGTTGCTCCAACGATGTCGTCAAGGATGTCACCACCAAAAGCGTCATTCACCAAACGCCCCACTTCATCAGGAAGGTCGCGTGCGGCTTGACCCAGGAACAGCGGCGAACGGGGCTGCACGTCTGACCAACGGTAGACAGATGGCGCACCCAAACGCTGAGTGCCGGGGTAGCGGAAGGTTGGGTCTGTGGCGGCGCGGGCGTACATTTCTGCAACGTCGGCACGGTCGGTTAGATACAGACCTACGCCAAACTCCCCACTGCTACCACCGCGCACGGGGTTGTACTCGTTAGAGAACATTGCCTCCTGCGTTTGTTTTGTCCCATGATACCACGCCTCAGCACGGGCAGCGCGCGCGCCCATTGGGTCAACGGCATTGGGCATAAGCTCATCGAGTTCCGCTTGTGCGGCGATGCGAGAGTCAAGGTCAAACGGGGTAAGCTCCGTCATTTGAGCGTCATCAATTAGTCGCTGTTGGTGACGGGGTAGCGGGATTTCTGGGTCGTAAGCTTGGTAGTTAACGGCGGTGGCAATAGCGTCAGCGTTGCGGGCGCGCTTAAGTTCCGGTGCCATATCGAGGGCGGCGATGGTACGGTCGAGTTCATCAGTGACGGCACCGATGCTCTCTGCCATTTCTCGGATACCCGTTCCCGTTTCGTGAAACTCTTCTTGTGCGCGACGGAATTCCATCGTGGCTTCGATGTCAGCGGGCGCAACGCGAAGGTCGTTTGGTGCCAGGGTATCGTTCCAGCTACGAGCAACGGCGGGGTGGTCAACGGCATTGGCAAAAGAACTAGTAGCGTTCTCCATTTGCAGCAGTTCTTCTACAGCGTCGGCGTTGAACTCATTGTTGTTAAGGATGTCATCAATGAGTGCTTCCTTGCGCTGAGCGGTTGCGCGTAGTTTGTCCAGTGGTAGCTGGTCACGGTACAGCTCCGCCTTTGCCGCCGCCTCACTAAGTTCTACCGCGCTGGTTGCGTCTGCTTCTGTCATCATGGTAGGACGTGGCGCTACGAACTGCGTCACCTGTGGGGTGCCAACAGTGCGCGGCTGTACCTCGATGCGGGCGTTGGGGTTCAGTAGGTCAGAGGGTACGGGCTTACCAAACACGTCGAACACACCAGGGTAGGCGTTACGTAGTTTGTCTAACTCGCGTTTGTTCAGCACACTTTTGCGGGCTGGGTTCATTAGCGGTCGTCCGTTGTCGTCCACAATGAACTTAGCAAGACGAGACAGGTCAGCACCGGAGCGCTTAACGGGCAACACGTCAGCAGCCGTCACAGCCCCAATGCGGTTTACGTACTCGTCACTATCCAGATAGTTCAAGTACTCTGCCGCCTTCATGGATGGGCGCATTGCTTCCTGAGTAAGGATAGGAGCTGCGGCGTTGATGACCGCTACTTCCTGAGGCAATGCACGTTTGAGGTTACGTAGCTCAATGTTGGCATCATCGATGTTGTTGCGGATGGCTTGCTGCTGTTTCCACAGTTCTTGTCTACGTGCCTTGTCGGTACTGGCGTAGACGCGGGCGGTGAGGTCTTGCAGTGTGCGCTTCTGGCTTTCGATGTAGCTTTCAATTTCTGCAATTTCGTCAGGGATGCTAACCAGTAAGCCGTCATCCGCTTCGCGAATAACGCCTTCATCAATTGCTTCCTCAAGAATGGCAGGGCGCACGGGTGCTTCATTGGCAAGCGTACGAGCGGCGGTGTTGTTCGGGATGTCATCAACAGCAGCGGCTACAGTTTCAACTAAGGAGCGTCGGGAGGTAGGAACAGTGGGAGCTTCTTCAAGTAGCTGAGTGATGGGGTGTCGCGGTGCGGCTGTGGGCTGTGGCAAAATAGTAGTAGGTACGTCATCACCTTGACGAACCCATATGCGCCCGACCTTGTTGTACTCCACACCGTTAAGCACCGCTTCCGTTGCGCCCGGTTCCACTTTGTACACAGACGTTGCAATAGCGTCGGGGATGTTGCGCCCGCGCTCTACTAGCTGGTCTGCTTGTCGTCGAATGCGGTCTGCGGTGACACCTAAGACGCGCTGCACGTTGGCGCGTTCGGTTTCATTGAGAGTAGCGGTAGGACGTTGCGGCGAGACACTACCATCTATTTTGCCACCTTGGCTAGGGACAGATGACATATCTGCTTGGTCAATGATGGCATTAATATCATCTACTACCTCTGCATATCTCTGGTTAAAAGCACGAATTTCTTCGGGCGTTTGGTACTTACTGCCAATGCGGTCTGCCTCCAAGAACAGTTGCTCCAGTTCTGCGGCGGTTGTCTGAATGGGGCTTCCACCGGGCATGGGGATGGCTCCATCTGGCGTACGACCTGTCTGACCTTCTGCTGGTAAGGCAAGGCTTTCTCGCCCTTGTAGCTGTCGCTGGTTGAACTCTTGAAGCTCACGGTCAATGGTGGGTGCATCCCACGGGTCATCGACTTGCCCATAGTTGGCTCGTAGCTGTGGGCGCTGTACTCTGAAACGGTCGGTGCCGTCAGGACGACGAATAATTTCTGCGTCAATAACGGCTTCACCGTCAGCACCATCCCACAGGTCTTCGACGTAACGGGTGATGCGTCGCTCGATGGGTCGGGCTTGGATAAACTCGCGACCTTCGATAACTCCTGGTTGTCCTGGCGGGCGTACAATAATACTGTTCTGTGCCGTACTGCTGCGTGGTGCAACGTCGGTAAGCACAACCGTCTCAATACCGTTGGGAGTTTCCGCACCAACAACACCACGTTGGGCATCGTTAAAACGACGGGCGACGGCATCAACTTCTTGAGCGGAGGTTACGCGAGTAGGTACAATGGCACGGCTACCGGGTTCTGCTGCTGGGGGTAGCAAACGCTGTCCAGGGTAGCGGGTTTCAAACGGAATGTCCGGTAGTAGCTGCTGTGCGAGTTGTTGGGTGCTGACGCTTTGGCGCGTTTGGATGACAGTACGTGGTGAGATAGGCGCAGTGTTTAGGTTCTGCATTGCCGTCTCGTAGGACAACGCAGCACCGGGAACGGGTGTTGGTACAGGTGCGGACGGGCTGACGATTTCTGGGAACTCTTCGTTGCTGGCAAAGCTCACGATACCCCGACGGGCATCAGCAGCTCGGCGAGCGTCATACATGCGGTTGAGGGCGCGCACGGTACGGGTTAACCTTGGCGCGTTCATTGCTTGGATAAGACCTTCACGTTGTGCGGTACGTCCGGCGGCGATAGCATAC
The DNA here is from genome assembly GCA_003696665.1 of Gammaproteobacteria bacterium. Taxonomy (NCBI): domain Bacteria; kingdom Pseudomonadati; phylum Pseudomonadota; class Gammaproteobacteria; species Gammaproteobacteria bacterium. The sequence goes on from RFGJ01000266.1 coordinate 22,982, forward strand.
CGACGTACAGAGCGTGAAGCAGCACCCGCGATGTTGTCTGACCAACCTCCCGTTACCACATCTAAACCAAAACCAATGGCACCTGTCGTTACTCTAACGGGTGTAGAAAAACCACTTGGTGCGGTGACTGATAGGTAGCGATTATTGTTCGCGCCCATTACGTTCATGAAGCCAAGGTCAATACCGCTGAGTACCTGACGCGCACGATAGAACGGGTCATATCCTGGGTCGTTTCGAATTTGTACAGGGGTGATGGGGGTTTGGTTCTCGTTACGCATGAACGCGGGAATGTTGTCTACCAATGCCCGCACCGATGCGTTGATGGTGGGGGTCAGTTGTTGTCCTGTGACGTTATCACCTACTTCAATAAGTGCATCACCTACGGTATAAGCAATTACGGGAACGGCGCTGCCAACGGCGTTGAGTGCGTACAGTCCAGCACCAAGCACACCACCGCCCATCTCACCAAAGTAACCACGCCGCCAGTCCATACGAAAACCCGTTGGACTATTGGGGTCTTCTTGTGGTAGCCAACCTTGCAGAACCATATTTAAGGCATCGCGTCCTGCTTGTTCACGGGCACGGCTGCGGGCTTGAGCTTGCGGGGACATCCCTCTAAACGCTTCTTGGTTAATGTACTGCACCAAGTCACTCATACGCTGTAGGATGGTTGGCGGCTGGTTACTGGCGTTGCGCTGTGGCTGCATACCCGCTTGCTCCGCTTGCGCTGCACGTAGGATGTTGGCTACGCTCAGACCATCACGCTCACCAGCACGCATACGCTCGGAGATGTACCGGGCACCAGCACGGGCGTACGTAACGGGGTTCAGGTAAGAAACAAAGTCGCCACGAAAGAACTGTTCAATACCTCGCCCAAAGTATATACCCAACTGTTCAGCGACGGGTAGAGAAAACCAGCGCTGGTCATTGGGAACTTCCGCACCACGCCCAATACCACCACCAGCCATCTGGTTGTAGATAGAACGAGTGGGGTCAAGGGTAGGAAGCGCACGCAAGATGTCGTTACTTGTACCGTACAGACCGGACGTACCACCAGGGCGCACGGTTAGGTTCTGTTGTTCCAGTTTGGCTAACTGTTCGTTGTACCAGTCAACATAAGACTGTCGCTGTCGGATAGCACCACTGGCATCCGGCGTTTGCGGTGGTTCAGCATACGCTCGAAAGGGAGATGGACGGTTAGTTAGTTCGTTTAGTGTGCCGTGCCAGTTGGCGCTATTGCGTAATGCGGAGGCGTTGAAGCGGCTCATGAATGCTTCATTACCTTCTGTCACCTCACCGCCACGTACACTTTCAAAGGGTAGAGGTGCGCTAAAGTCCGGTAGCTCGATAGGCTGTGGGGCATCTGGCTCACTCTGTGGGGGTGGGGGTGTCGATGGGTCAAGGGGTGTCTCGACTGAGCTTCCTGGGGCTACAACACGTCCTTCTGGGTCGTTCTGGTCGAACACTACATCGCGTAACGGTTCGGTGGGAACGGTCGGCGCGGGTAGCGGGTTGGTAGTTGGGAGGTCTGGGATGCCTGCTAGGGGCGGCTGGGATAGTTGCTCACCAGTAGCATTGTTCGTTGTTTCGTTCTCTCGCCGTGGGGTGCCTAGACGTACTGGTCGCCGCTGACCCTGCGCGTCTTGGCGTGGGTCATTTTGCTGGTCTAGAATATTTGCCATAGTTGCCTCTTGACAAAGGGGGTAAAAATATGCTATAATTAAGAATAGATAAGACGGTTCGGTATTCGGGTTCCCTCACTTCTTCACCTACCTATCCCACCCTTTCCCTATATAAAAAGAAAAGGTAGCAGCATTAAATAAATTACCCAACCAGCTTTCACAAACCAGTGTGGCAAAATAGTTAATGAGCTACCTTCAAAGATTAATACGCGATAGGTGTTCCAGGAGCAAAGTTCGCAAACGCATAAACGAAACGGTTAGCGGTGCTAGCAGCAATAGCACGCACGCGCCAATGAGTTGCATCAGGGGGAATGGGCAGAATGTGCATCTTGCTGCTTGAGGTTGAAATACGGAAGCCCTCATCGTTTGCAGTAAATGCTACCGTAGAGTCACCAAAACGTACTTGATGCTGAGACGTAATAGCGTAACAAATGAGGTGAGTAGCATCCTCTGGTAGCGTGAAAACGGCGGTGTTACCAACGGTTGCTTGAGTAATGGAAGTGGTGTCAGTTAGACTTTTGATGCCCGCACGGATGCGGTTGTTTGCTGAGTATGACATAAACTATTTTGCCACCTTGGCATGTGAAAGAACTATGGTGCGTTGTGTGGAATGATATTTCCTAGCTGCTGTCGCTGCTGGGCACATGTTCTACATCCTGCGGTAAAGGTTGTGTGAGTTGCACCGTGCCCGTGGTCGTAGCTGGTGTGGTAGCGTCTGCCTACCGCCTCCCCTAACCTTCGCACGTAGTTCATGAATGTAATGGCGTTGTCACCCATTTGAGCGCGGTCGGTAGGGTTACGTCTGAACCCATCGTACCCAAGGAACACAGCAGCGTGAAGGTCTTCAAGTGTACGAAACCCGCGACGGGCAAACGGCGGGTCACTCAGGTACGCACGCACAGGCCCGCGTAACTGCTCTTCAATGCTCATACGTGGAATACTTTCATACGTCCAAGCTGGGTTCCACCCTGGCGAACGACGAAAGGTTTCAATAGTACTGGGCAAGAACTGAATAAGACCCCTTGCCCCTGAACTCGTATTGGTTCGGTGGGGTATCCAGCCGCTTTCAAATTGGATGATGTCGGCTAACCATTGAGCGGGAATGTTTAGCGAGTCTGAGACTTCCGCAAGCGCTCTTGCAGCGCGCGGATTATCACGAAGGACACCGTAACCATAATTGTGTGTTGGGTTGTTGCGTTGAGGATAGTCGGCTCGGTGGATGCTGGCTCTTGCTGCTGGCATAGGCTGTGAGGGTGTGACAAAGTTACCGCTACCAAAACCTAACCTACGGTTGAGGTCAGCAATGATAGCCTGAGAGTTGGTCATAGAAGGCATGAGCGCTTGACCACCGATGAGCGTTGTGGCTGGGTTGTTAGCCCCCATTGTACGCTGAGTGGGCGGCGCGCCTACGCCTTGGTTCTGGTTGAAGTTGTATGTGCTGAGTGCTTGGGTACGAGTGCGTAGGTAAGCAATAGGGTCAACACTGTTACCACCATTAAAGTCTCTGGCACCCTCACGACGTACGGTGAAGTGCAAGTGAGGGTTGTTACCACGGCTTACGTCACCTTCCGGTTTGCGGTTGTTGCGCCAGTGTTGGCTAGATGGCAGTGTGCCTATCTGCTGTCCTGGTACAACTCGCTGTCCTTCCTGTACGTTAGAACCCCACAGGTGTCCGTACTCTTCAATGTACCCATCATCGGTCATCACCTGAATGCGTCCACCGTAACCACCGACCCCACCAATTTGGGCGGAGATAACCGTACCAGGAGACAAAGCGGTGATACCCACAGCACGGTTTTGAGATGCACCCGTGAAGGCAAGGTCAATGCCGTTATGAATGTGCGTGTCACGGTTCGCACCGTACTCAGACGTAATGACAACACCTCCGTCCCTTTGCTGTCGAATAGGAACGAGTATGTCATTTATGCGGTGGAGTGGGGCTACAGGTAGCGGAGCGACGTTCCCACTTTGCGACGCTCCACCACTAAAATTTGGCGTAGCCTGCTGCATCATGGACGCTTGTTCCGCTGCACGTTGCGCCCGCTGTTCTATAAGTTGTTGTGCCCGTATGCGTAGACTTCGCAGTGTGGGTGTAACTTCAGCTCGGTTGTTGGGGTTAATGCCGCGTGCTTGTAGGTTTGCTACAGCGTTGTTGTATTGTTGCAACTCTAGACGGTACTGCTCTTGTATGCTTTGAAACTCTGCTTGGCTAACCTGTGGCGGTGCTTGCACGTAAGTACCGTCAGGTAAAACAAACGCTTGTAAACCCGTAACCGTTCCGGTAAAGTCAGTGATATTGACTGCACGGGCGCGAACCGTTGCGTCTTCAACAGTACGATACCCCTTTGCCTGAATTTCAGTATATAGCTCTCTAAGCCGCACTTGGCGGTTTTCGATATCGGCGATGTCTGACAACGTAGTTCGCAGTTGGGCGGCTAGGGCGCGCTGTTCTGCTGTGACACCAGCACCGCCAGCATCCACCAACGCCAAGAAACTCTGCGCCTGTGCTGGGTTGTTGACGAGAGTGTGTACCTGTTCAGCAAACAAAGCAGCGGCACTGTCAGGGTCGTTAAGCAGCTCAGTAATAATTTGCTGCTCACCAATTTGCTGTAGAGATTGAGTCGTCTGCTGTAGGTTGAGTTGCTGGTTAGCAACCTCACCAGGAGAAGGCGCGAACATAGTAGCAACGCTGAGGTCAATACCCCGCCGTATTGCCCACTCAGCACGACGCTGCTGGAAGCCCATTTCGTTCCCACCCAGTTCGCTCATCCACTGCGGGTACAGTTGAGCAAGTTCTTGAATGCCGGAAAGGTTGTGCATAGACTCAGCAAAAGCATCTTCACGTCCTTGCAGTCGTGTAGCAACCTCATTGATAAGTGGGTTCAGCGCTTCCATCTTTTCCAGCGGTGACATATTGCCACCAGTGGAAGGGTCTAGAAGAGTTTGAAGAATAAAGGAAGCGGTTTGTTGGGCTTCGCCTGGGGTTCTTGCCTGTGCCAATGTGGCAAAATAGCTAGACATATCCACACGCAAAAGGTTGGCAGCTTGGGAGCTTTGTGCCGTCCTCATGCGTTCTGCGGTCGTTAAAAGTGCGTCGGCTTGGCGCTGACGTACTGCACCAATTTCCTCGAACGTGCGGGTTCTAAGGGTCTGAGCAACGTCAAAGGGCAAACCCTCTTTCACTGCCTCAGCTAGAATGCGGTCGGCTTCCATCTGTGCTTCTTCGGGGGAAACCTTGTCGGCTTCTTCCGCTGCCCTCATTAGGAAGTCCGCTGTGTAGTCTTGTAGGACGACGCTAGTTGACATCTCTAGCTGTGCGATGCGTTGTTGCTCTATTGCGTCCGCCCTTTCCTTTTCCGCTTTGCGTTTTGCTTCTTGCTGTTGTTGCACAAACGATAGCGTTTCGGTGACGGCTTTAGCCAAACCACCGAGTTCTTGCCCAAAGCTGCTGTGCCCACGCTTACTAAGCTCCACAGATTTTTGTTGACTGGCGGCGGTGACAAGTTCCGTCTGCGCCTGTTGTACCCTCTGCACGTCCTCAAATACTTGAGCGTACTTCTGTTGGGTAACGTCTTGAATTTCTGGGGTAGTAACGGGTTGGGGTGCAGCGGGGGCGGCGATGCCAGGGGCGTTGATGCCGACTATCTGAATAGCGCGTGAGCGCCGGGGTGGGGGTGCTGCTCCGTTAACCATAAGTATTTCCTGTTACGTCTACGTAACGGTAGTAAGGTCTGTTGATAATGCCTTGTCGTCCTACCTCTGCCATGCCCAAACCTTTCATAGTTAACTGGGTAGAGAGCAGTCCACCGCGAACGGCGTTTGTAGTTTGACTAACGTTTTGAGAAGGAATAGCGACACCGGGTTGTGACGGTGTGCGGTTAAATAGACCAGCTTGGTACGCTTGCATACCAATACCCGCTCCTGCGGAAAGGTAACTAAGGAACCCTGGTCTTTGAATTTGTTTCTGCTGGACAGACATAGCCAACTGGTTAGTCTTCTCAGCGGCAACCTGTGAAATGTAGCTTGCGTCCTGAGCGGCCGCGCCACTAAAGCGTTGTGCCCTAATAGCTAACTGGTTGCGCCGGACGGTGCGTTGCAGGTTGCGATAAGCGAACGGGGTACTCGCTGCGGTAGAGCGTTCCTGAGCGCTGATGTTGCTCTCCATCCCGTCTAAAGAAATTTGCCCCAGTTCGTTGTTAATGCGGCGGGTGTCTTCCATAGCGCGTGTGGCTAGGGTTGCCTGCGCCTCATTAGTGCGTACGCCTTCCTCGATGCGCTGTTGCATTGCTGAGATGCCCTGCGCTTCCTTCTCGTCATTAGCGAGGGCGGATAGAGAACCAGGCTCACCTGTGCCCGACATCACCGCTGACATCTGGCGCATCGTTTGGTTAGCCTGACCCGTGCGTGCGAGAAGCTCGGACTCCTCCAACTGGTTGGCGTTTGCTACTGCCGCCTCTGTCCTAATGCCAGAAATTTGCGACAGCATTTCGGCGTTCATCTGTGCAATGTTCGTACGCAGTCCCGCTTTTTCCATGCGGGCTTGCGTCGCTGCCATCTGTGCTTGAAGTGCTTGAGACTGGATGTCCTGCTTAGCTTGGTCGCGTTGAGCCAGCAGAACCATTTGTTCCTGTGTTGCTTGTACCTTCGACCATTGCTTAGCGAACTCTCGGTTCTCTTTCGCCAAAGCTAGTCGGTCATTAGACAGAAGTGTTTGGTCTGCTAATGACTGACTCTGTAGCTTGGCTTGTCTGTTCTGAGCGCTAATACTCGAAACGGCTGAAGCGGCACTGATAGCAACACCAATTGCTGCAAGTGCTACCATAACTTTTTTGCCACCTTGGTATGTGTTAGTCGGTGTTGTTGTTAATGCCTTTCCCTCTCTTAGTAGAACTTCTTAACTCGTAGCCTACCAGTCTAAACGAGCCTACGTCCATACTGTAGTTCCAGACCTGCAAGTTGTAGCCGCTGCCAATGATAGGTACGGCGAGTCTCGCATACTCTTGGTTCTGTAGTACCGGGCTGTCGATGTCTAAGCTGCTGTAGTCCCACGTAAGAGTGTCAGCGCCATAAACGTCGGCATCGTAGTATCCAGTATTCTCATCAGAGAAGGAAAGGATAAGGTCAAACTGCTGGCGGTTCAGGGGGTTTCCTACTTGAGTGAAAGGCAAGTCACCCTTGTTTTGTCGTGTAACACGACGGTCGTTGTTGTGGTTATAATATCCCATGTAGGTAGACACACGTTTCTTATAACCAATGCCTTGCCGATACCAATGAGGAGATGCATACCAGGTGGGAAAAGTCACAAGAATTTCCAGCTTATTCTCATACCCATCAAGTGGGATAAGATAGCCGTTATCCGCCGCACCAACGATAGTATAGTCTACAAACTTCTCGTCCACCTTTAGAGCGTAGGGAAGTTGGAACGTGCCGTCTTCTCGCGTACGACCATACAGGATAAGAACTTGGTTGTTCTCAAAGTACGTGTCTGTTAGTACGAGTGTGTTGTGCGGTGTCTTGTAGTAGTGGACGTTAGGTTGGAGTGGAGAAATTGTGTTTAGGTCTGGGAAGGAAAGTGTGTCAGCGGTGAATGGGTACACTGCAACGTCTTGCACATCCGACACCGGACACATACGGAAGCCACCACCGAAACTGCGGTTGTTTGGAGTACGCGATGGCAAAATAAGGCTACGTGTTCTATCACAAAACAACTCCGTTTCCTGCACATTGGCAGTGTATCGAAGCGCGGGTGTGGTAGCCGTCGCGTGACTACCTACAACGGTAGCCCCACTGCCGTAGATATAAACGTCAGCGTGCTGCTGCTCGAAGCCCCATTCGCACAGACAGTAAAGCTGACGGCTGGGGTCAATGAATGTTGTGGCGCACGGGTCGCCAAAGTAGGACGTAGCAAACATAACGGTAGTCAGGCTGTCGTCACGACGCACAGCACAACCGCCCATGTTATCAAAATGTTCACCATCCAAACCACTCCACTTCACCCATGCTTGGTGGAGAGTGGACATAACGTAAAGGTGGTCGGGGGTTTGATAGCGGAGGTTAGCGGGTAGCGGGCTACCACTGCCCTCCTTCTCTGCTGCGAACCAGTCTAAACCGTGGTTGCCCAAACTGGCAAACAATAATTGCTGCTGCTGTGAGTACGCCAACCACCCGTGTTCTGTGCCCAGCTTCTCAAACACAGGTGAGATGTTTTCACTAATGCTGATAGCCTGATAGTCAAACTCGTCGCGGGTAGGCTGAATGACAAACACACCGGACGAACCCATGAATGCAATGGTGCCGTCTAGCTCAGCTACACAACGACTGTTACCAGCTCCGTTGTTACTTACTAAACGAACGTTTGCGCCGTTCTCGCCTAGAGTCATACGAAACAGACGGTCACGGGTAAAAATGAACAGGCTACCCTGGAACTCCCGAACCGCTGTGATGTAGTCATCATTACTGGTTGGCAAAATAAAGTCAAACGCGCCGGCGGCACCGAGTTCAGATAGCGCAAGTTGGAAGTCGTTATAGTACAAACCGACAACGGACGTGTCGCCTACTGCGCTTACCGCCACACGCAACGGGTCATCCTTCCAACCCGCTAACACAATGCGCCCCTGCCAGATAGTAGACACAGACGGGTGTGACTGTGCTTTGCCGTAGTCTGAGAAGTTGGAAATGCCAAACGTTACCCAAGCACCGCCTTCTACCAGATAATTTACAACCTCATTAGCAGTACCAAAATATGCACCCGCACCGCCGTTGCGAGGGGCGCAGATAATGTATTGGCTCTCGCCGCTGACATCTGCTAGGGAGTTAGCATCGAGGGTGATGGTGTTGCCTGTGTTAACTACTGTGTAGTCCTGCGTTCGACGGTAGTACGAACGAGACACAACACCAGCACTAGCGTCTTGCCACTTTATCCAAGATGGTCGGGCAGCCGATACTCCAGAGATTTCGTAGACTCCGAGTTCATTAGCTGCAAAGCTGGTAACTCCACCTCGGAAGGGGAGGGTATAGCCACGGGAAAACAGAAGTGTCCTTGCGGTGCCTGGAGGTGCCCCAGTAAGGATGAAGTTGGGGCTGCGTGGTACTGAAACTGTGGTGTCTGTGCTTCCATTGCTGAATGTGTAGTTAGCTGCGGTGGTTGGTGGGTTGAGCCAGATGAGAACAGAACCCGGTGACGACGTTGTGTACGGACGAATAGGGTAGCCAGCGGTGGTTAGTGACGTGCTGCTGTTTGTAATGCCAGAGAGCAGCTCCGGTGGCACAGCTACAAGACGGTCGGCTGGTGAGACTGTACCCTGCACACTACGCCCTATAACCTGAGTACCGTCTACCTTGATAGCCTCACACCAATACTGTACGGTAGACCACACCATCAATAAGTTAGAGCCAAGGTTGCCAGGTAGGTAGAAGTCAATAACAACTACTTCCTTAGTAACCGGGTCGTAGTTACCGATGATGTTTGGGTCGTCGATAGCAATACCGTTGATGTAAAACACAGCGTTACCCAACGGCTGGTCTACTGTTCCGATAATACCTTCGAGGTCTGGAGCGTAAAAAGCTTTTGCCGTTTGTCCGCCTTTGGTCGTGTTGCGTACCTGTGTGTATTCTTTTGTAATAAGTTGGATGGGCGTAGTGTCGCGTTGGGTTAGGATGCAGCGGGTCAGCTTGCCGGGTTCACGAACAACCGTAGCGTCTACGTGTTGGTTACTACGGAACACACCCACACGACCACGGAACGCAATACGCTGTACATCTCCTGTCAGAGGGTACGCGCTATCGGGTAGCCAGTGGACTAGGAGGGTGCCTTGACTTGCTCCTACTAGGACTGGGTATCCTTCGAGTAGGTTAAAGCTGTAGAACTGCCCTGGGTACTGGTTAATGAGGTTCTCATTCTGGATGATAAGCTCGCGCCTGTACCCGCGCCGCTTGCTCATTGTGCCGTCACGCATAATTTCCACATTCAACAGTTCAGGGCTGTTCTCTGGTGGCATAACTAAACGCGACGACACAAGGTCTAACCCGCCCTTCACACTGCTAACAATACCATCCTGGTCTGCTGCTGCTTCGCGGGCTGGTTGTCTATTGCTTTGCATTGCTATCTCCTGCGGTTGTAGAACGAGAAACCACGTTGGTTGCCCGTTGCTCTGTGGCGGTCACGCAGTGTTTGTGCCTCGCTTTCCCACAGCATAGTAAAGCTGTTAGCCAAAGAAGTATCTTCTAGGTGGTTGCGCGCGTACTCTGCGGACGCGAGTTTTTGAATGAGCGGAATAAAAAAGTCAGGACAGGTGAACACACCGTTATCGTTTACAGGAATTTGCAGGAAACGAATGATGTCAAACTCGATAGCGTTCTGTCCGATAGTATCGATGGGGTACGGGTTAAACTGAAAACGGTTCCAGCCTACCGTTGTGTAACGGCTGGGGTAAGTTCCAACAGATAACGTGCTGTCAAATGACTGGTTGTGTGCTAGTGCTAGGAACTCAGGAGTCTGCATAAAAGGAATGGCGATGCGCCGAGACGCACCGCCACCTAAAGGAACGCGCCAGTAGACCCCCTTAATGCGCTGTACGTCAGTGTCTAGTGTGGCAATGCTACCCGCCCAGACATTGGCGTTACGGCTTTCACTTAGGAAGTCCCAGTCGTTTAGTTGACTGGTTCTGTTTAGTGCGTATGTTATGCAAGTTTTGAGTTGCGTCCCCTGTAACCCGTTAAGGTTAGGCAAGGGACGCTCGTTCACACTGAGCAACACATTATTAGCAAGTTCTAATAGTGTCGCCATGTTGTATCACTGGGTAGAGATTAGGATGCAGCCATCTTCACGGTACGGCTTGATGCCGTAAATTTGAGTCGTGACTACCTTTGTGGCTTGGTAGTCAATGTCTCTATCAGTCTCAACGGAGGGCATTTTGACCATTGCCATTGCCAGAGCATCGGGAGTGGTGAGCATAGCCGTCCACTTACCGACAGGCAGAGAAGCAGGTGCGGTGATGTCAAACTGTGTGGGGTAGTACATGCTACCAGTCATGCCAGGAGACGGGCCTGGAGCGATGTCCTGGTCGCCGTTGCTGAAGTTGTTAGTGCCGTTCACCGTCATGTTATCGGTTACGACCACTGGCACGCCGTAGACTTGACCCACAACACCGCTAAGCATCGGACGGTTGTCAGCATCACCAATAAACTCAGACTGTACAAACTTGGAAGCAGACGCGATAAGGTCAGCGTGCTGCGACGGAGACACAATAAGCACCCGACCTTGGCGGGGGATGCGGCGAATGTCCATGAGTTCAATAGCCGTCAGAATTTCTGCATCACTTAGCGGAGTGCTCACGTTGATGTGGCTAGAACCACCCACGTTGACGTTGACGAAAGCAGCACGCATACCCAGAATAAGGTTGTCAATGTCACGCGCCATTGCATGACCTAGTTCGCGTGTGTACTCTGCACGTAGGTTCACGTTGCTCTGAATTTCCAGAATGTCCTCTATCATGAAGGACGCTTCGCGGTAGGTGTCTACACGCATATCCCACTTACCTTCAGTCACAGCCTGATAGGTAACGGGGGACTTGGGTAGTTTGTTGTTGACACCGAGACGGGAGATTTTAGGCATCCGCACGTAGTCACCAACACCACCATTAAAGGCAATGCGCTTAACGTACTTAGCCAAAATGAGTTGTTCCATGCGGTAACGGAAAATTTCCGTAGACCACATTTCGGGAATAAAAGTTGCGCCCTCTGCGCGACCAAAAATTTGCCCTTGGGGGGTAATGGTGGTGGACATAAAAGTTGTTTCCTATTCTATCGATGTGCAAATATAGCAGGTGGCAAAATAGTTTAACTACTGTGCCACCCTATAGACCCGTCCTAAACTGTATCGTTAATAACCCGCTGTTCTCTAAATGCGGCTTCAATGAGTGGCAGGTTCTTTTGGTAGTCCGCAGGGGACATCTCAAGAATTTCGCTCAGCTTGAACGTGTTTGCCGCTGCGCCCTGTCCGGTTGCCTGCTTGCCGCCCTGGATAAAACGTACGGTTTCACGCTGCGGTTTTGCCTTACGGGTTTCTTTGACACCACGTTCCTGCTGCACAAGCGCCCACAGTAGCTTAGCGCCTTCGACGTTATCGTACTTCTCTTGCAGTTCAGGAGGCAGCTTGGCGAACCGTTCCGCAACGGCTTCCATGTTTGCTTCATAGCTGTCGTCACCCCAGAACTGGCGTAACTCTTGCTCCTGTTTCTCTACAGCGGTTTGTTGCACGATGGCATCCGCACCGCCCAGGACAGACAAAATTTCATCAATGGAAAGACCAAGGCGCTTCTCCAGTGCTTGGCTTACTTTTTCAATGAAAGCGTCGTCTAACTCACCAGCGTCAGCAGCGGGCTTCTCGCCCTCCGCCTTCTCTTCTGCTTTGGGGGCTTCGGGGTTCAGCGCCTTTCGCAGTTCGTCAAGCTTGGAGATGTCCAGTTTTTCAGTGGGTGTTTCCTCTGCGGCAGGAACATCACCCTCTATTTTGCCACCTTCGACAGGTGCCTCTGTGGTGGTGGGTTCATCGGGCAGCGTTAGCCAGTCGTCATCCCCACCCTTTTCGTTATATTCAAAAATTTGCGGTTGCGTCGTCATAGTTGCTCTTCCATTAGTGACGGGTCAAGTGCTGAAACGTCCACACCAGGAGGTAGCGGTGCGGATGGCATAGATGCGGAAATGCCCTGTACGGTTAGACCAGGGGCGGCAGACTCACGCGCTGCCAGTGCATCCATTAGAGAGGAACCACCGATGTTCTGAATGTCACCTTGCATTTGCGCCATTGCTTCCATCTCTGGGTCGATGGGCATTTCTGGTGCGGCGGCGGGTTCTTCTTTGGGTACTTTGATGTAGCGTTCAACGTCGCGACCGATAAAGCGACGTGTTAGTTCTTTTGCGACTTCAAGCCAGTTGACAATACTGCCCATCTCTGGCACTTGGTTTACAGCCGAAACCCAGTCAGTCATATTGCGTAGCTCGTACTCTCGGTCAGCGACGTGTGAAGCGCCTTTGGGTTGGAAGTAGAAGTTGTGTGAAAGTTGGTCGATACCTACGCGAACGTACCAGATAGTTTCTGGACTGTCACCGGGAATGGGAATAACTTCTTCTTCAATTTGGAACTGTTGACACAGCGAGTAGTAATTAGTCAACAGTCGTTTCAATACCTGTGTTTCAAAATGCGCGTGTACGCCAGACAGACGGTTGCCGCCAGCGTCACGCAGTGCTTGAATTTCTGCTGCTGTCACACGTTCACCGGAACGCCCAGGTGTGTTACCAATGAAGGCACCCGTACTGGTGGTTTGTTCGATGTCCTGGACAAGCAATTGCTCCTCGTTAACCGAGACACCTTGGTAAGTGCGGTCAAAAGGTAACGGTCGAATGGTTTGTCCAATAGCGGAAACGGGAATAAGCTTACCGGGTTCTACGGTAAACGTGTCGGCATCTAGTGTACCGTCGTTGATGAACTCGTACATTGGTGCGAGGGACAATTCACCTGCGTCGAGTCGCTGGTTTTTAATACTCGCCTGCTCTTGCAACGCCCCTCTTATTGGTTCCAATAACCCTATGCCGTATGGCTGGTTAAAGACGGGTGTGTAGGTGCCAAATACAAAGGGACGACCTCCCCAGTAGGGGTTAGTCTCACAGCGTAGGATAGTGTCTCCTGTCCATGTAACAACAACGTCGTGAAGTTCCTTGTCGGGCAGCTCGATGTTACCCCAGAACTCATACACCTCCACTCGCTGAGATGGTGAGATGGTCTGTTCGATACCAGCAAAGATGTCAAGGTTCCGCTTCTCCTCAGAAAATACGTTAAAGCTGCGGTTAACTTTAGCCGTCTTAAGTAGGTCTGGGTCTGCCAGGTCGTAGTAACCATCCTTCACTAAACGTTGCAGCTCCGCACGGGTCATGGTAATGCGCCGCACGAAGTCCGCCTTGTTGGGGTTGCTTGCGTCTGGGTCTAGCCAGAAGTCAAAGATATCCGCAACCTCTAGGTCTGGAGCGTTGAAGATGGTTTTCTCCACCTCTGTTACTTCCACAATGTCTTCATCCATAACACGGGTGATGACATTTTGCTTACGCTTTGCGGTTTCATACCGCCACGGCAGGGCGTACACAGACGTACCCGCAATGCACAACTGACGAATGAAGCTTTCCGTTACTTCGGTAAAGCCGGACTGGTTCAGCTTGGTTTTAATGTAGTACTTCATCACCTTAAGGTAGGTTTGGTAGTCCTCATCGTCAATGTATTCCATTGGTGACAGGTCAAACCAGTCGTCATTTGGGAACGTAGCGCCCATGAGATAAGACACAACGGTTTCAACAGTACGAAATGCTAGACCCGTTTGGATGCGGTGTCGCCAGTCCTTGGTTGTGTCACCCGTCGATACCATTGCTTGTCGCCGCAACCACGATGAAGCTTCTTCAGTGTTCAAATACAGACCCCAGCTTTCAAGCATACGGTCTGTCTTGGGTTTACGTCGGTCTTCAAACTCTTTATGCAGCGTTTGGCACACCTGGAGCAGCGCGTTAACACGTTGGTTAGCTGCTAAGGGTGCGCCGTGGTAGGGCAGGTCAGTAAATAGGAAGTGGTTTTTGTCTAGCTTAGGTAGCTTTTGCATTTAACGGAAACCTCCGTAACGTTTGTTTCTGAATTTCTCTAGGTAGTTCTTTGGCTTGTCCGGTGCTGCGGGTTTCGCTACACTTGCAAGTATTTCAACCACATCCGGGAAGTCGTCTTTAGCGTTTGGTACACCAAACATTTGAAACTGACTTATGATGTGCATCTCACGGGTCAGGGACTCAGCGAACATAACCCGGTTGTCACGAATGAGCGGTTCCAAACCGTTGATAATACGCGCTACCTTCTCACCCCTAGGCTTAACTTCTACAATGCCAATGGGGTGAAACTTAGCAAACGCCATCTTAAACGCACCTGCCAAATGACCGAAGCCGCTCACAGTTTCAAGGTGCAAGCAACGGATACCCCACCTGTCCATGTATTTATACGCGGTAGAGATAAGCATACTGGTGTTGACGCGGGCGCAGAAACCGTCTAAGACACACAGAACGCCCGCCTTAGTCCTTCCACCTATTGCAAAGGCAGTGTAGTCGGCGGTCTGTTGGATAGACACTGCTGGGTCACAGACAGCAAACAGACGTATCCTTTCAGAGGCATCGATACTGTTAAACGTGATGGTTGCGTAGCCGTCACCGTTGTATACTACCTGCTCTTTTCGTATTTTGATGGCATCTAAGTTAAGCGCCAACGGTGCATTCTCTGTAAGCAGAATGGTGTTGAGGTACTGTGACGCAAAGGTTGCAGCCGTAAGCCGCTTCCTTAACTTCATCTCTAGCCTTTTGCTCCACTTCTCATGCCACAGATAACCGCCGGTGTTGTCGTATGTGTTCTTATAGATGTTGCGCTTGTAGATGTGGTATCCAAGTTCTTCAGCGTCGTTTTCTAGCTGCTCATACCAATCATCCATAGCGTAACGTGTGCCTACTACCGTCATATCACCACCCAATAGGGCTTGGTGCTTAGCGTTAGGCGGTAGTTTATCGGCTAACCAGGTGTCAACATACGGAGGGTCTAAGACGCTTTCGAGGTCGCCTACCCACTCCAACAAACGAGTCTTCTTAACACCATCACAGGCGTTGTCTTTGGTAACAACGTCATCCAAACGTATTTTATCAAAGTGGAAACCCGTGCTTCCTTTGCCGATAGAACCCGCCATTAGTGTAGGTTCTTTCATTGTGAACGGACGCACAACCTGTAGTTCCGTTGAGCGCCACACAATTTTCTTGTCCTCGGCTTCTGTCTCTGTCGTGTCGTCAAAGTTGCGCCTATCCCGTACCCGCTTCATTCCCTGCTTTTCCATTGTGGGAATGAGAATACCGTCAATGTGTGGACGCGCATTCCACACATGCTCTTGTAAAAAGTCGTCCTCTAGGTACGTCTTAACCTCACGCACAAACGCATGAGCTAGGGGGAGGGTACTGGTTCCCACAAAAATACGTATGTTTGGGTTGATGTAAATGTCCCACAACGTAAACGCAACGGTCATCAGTGTTGACTTCAGGTGTCCCCGTGGCATTTGCACCATAAGACGCTTCCCGTCTTCTGTTGCAGGGATACCCATCACCCACTTAATAAGTTCATGGTGGCACTCACCAAACGCCTTACGACCACCTTGAAAGTTAATGAGGTCAATGAACTCCCAGAAGTCGTATAGTGCTTTTTTCTTTTGGGAAAGGGTGGGTACTTTTCTAGAACTTCGACTTGTCGCTCTTGTTACTGTTCTCGGCATACACAAACCAATGTGGCAAAAAAGTTTAGTGGGGAGTTGGCAGTCCTCCCCACAGTGGTCTAAGCAATGGGCGGCGTGGAAGTCACCCGTTCGGTGCCCAACGGTGCTTGGTTGGGGTTGTTTACAGCGTAGCTTTCCACGTTAACCGTCACGTTCCAGTAGATAGTCTTGGCGGCGGTGCCGGTGACCAAGAAGTTAACAGCGGGCGTACCCGGTGCGTCTTGCGCTACGGCGGTCACTGCGGTTGCGGCTGCACCCAAAGCGTTGTTCTTAATGCCAAGCAGGGTACCGGCGACATCAGCAACGATGGTCACGTTACCAGCGTTATCTACGGTAGCCGTAACAAAACCTGTGTAGCCTGCGCCCACGTTATCGGTGCTGTTGTAGCTCGTAGCCACAACCCGAAACACGTAAACACCGGCAACCGCTGCGGGCAGAAACATTTGGTGTGCGACGGTGGGGGTGTCCCCAGTTGTCACCAGGTTTACTTTCCGGTACTCAGCGAGTTTTTGGAAAAGGGCATTTACTTTTTCTGCACTTTGGTCTTTTGCGCCCAGTAGACCAAAGTTGTTAAAACCTAAAACCATGTCGGTTGTCCTCTGCCAATGTGGCAAAAAAGTTTATATTAAACAATTGGAGCGCGGCGGTTCATTAACGAACGGCGCTGTTGGTTCCTACGCATAAGGGTTGAACTCTGGTTGGTTGCCCTAATGCGCTGGTTCTCTTGCAGCATCCTTGCCCGCTCGGCTTCACGTTCTGCGTCAGCGGCTTGGGACTCTGCGAGTGCCCGCGCCTCATCCATTTGTGCGGAATAGCGCCCAAAAAGCGTCTGCTGTTCCTGCTGCTGTTGCCGCATGATGCCCAACTGCTGCTCGTTCTGTGCGGTTTGGGCGTTGAGCTGTCGTCTTAATAGCCCAACCTCCTGTTTGCGCGCGCGCATAGCCTTTTTTTCAAGGGCAATGCGCTCACGCTCCATCTTCATAACTTCTCTGGAGGTGTCTTTGGCTTCTTTCGAAGCCTTAACCTTCTTACTCCTGCTGCCCATCGTCGTACTCCTCCAGCTCTAGCGGAGTCTCCGTCTTGCGCGTGTTAATGACTGGCGTTTTTCTGCCAACCTTCGTCGCCGCCCGTCCGTTTCCTTGCTCGGTTGGTTTTGGTTCGCTGTTTTCAACAGGCTTAGCGGGCTTGTTTGTCCTCTTACCAGTGTCATTGTCACGTTCCTTGCGAATTTCACGCATACGTGTGGCAGTAGACGGTTCATTTTTTTTGCCACCTGCCCATTCAGCAAACTGGCTTACGGAGTACCCTGCCCCATTTAGCAAAGCAAGCACACGGTTAAACACCGCGTCCATCTCCTGCCGCCGCCGTCGCTCTAAACGCTCGTCGGTCGTCATCTCGCCTACTGGTCTAACCTCTGCCAACACCGCTTCCAACGACGGGTCGTCAATTGTTTCCAGGATGATGCTTTCGTTCTCGTTCATTACTGTCTTCCCTTAGTCCATCAATTTTATTCTCAAGCCTATCGAGGCGCACTTCAAGGCGTTTCTGCCCCTCTTGTAATAACCGCAGTTCAATTTGCGGTCTTGCCACCCTTTCCTGCAAATTACCAACCGACAGTACTACACCTAGTGCGGTAGACACGGCACTGAGAACAGCAACAACTGTGATAGTTTCCATTGCTTCTTTTAAGTGTCGTAGGTGTAATTGCTCGCTCGGCTCCGCTCACTCGCAATTACTATATATAGGATAACCCTATTTTTTTTGTTGGCACAATTGGTATAACGACACCCTTTCATCGCCGTTTATCGACGGCGAAAATTTGGCGAAAATTTATTGTGAGTTAATTAATATATAATTACACACACACCCCCCCCGTACGCGCACCCACACGCACAGGCACACACACGCACACCCACACGCACCCACACGCGCACACAGGCACCCGCGCACACGGGCACACGCGAGAACGCGAGACAGGGTAGACAGCCAAACTGAGATGGTGTTATGTTGAAAGTGTCCAAACGAACTACTCTCCACAAAAAAATGTACACACTACACGCGCTAAACACGGCTCA
>RFGJ01000267.1 GCA_003696665.1 Gammaproteobacteria bacterium
GCGAGAGGATGCCTACCAAAAACGAATTATCCGGCTGGGGAATGAGCTTTTAGCTGATTCCGATGAGGTTTTCAAGCCCGTTGCGGAACGCGATCTTGAATTTCGTTCGGAGAGCTTTTCGATGTCTCCAGCGGCTCACAGTGCAATGCAGAAAGACATCTCAGAGTTCAGAAACTTGCACGTAGCGAGGATGGCAGCAGAAATCCTCGCTATCCCCGGAGTCGGGCGAGTGGACGAACAAAAGCGGAACATCACTTTTGAACGTCCAAAAGGGCAGTATCGGCTAAACCTTGACATGCAGACGGGAACGCTGACAGTCACGGCTAAAGCCAGAAACGAAGTCATCTTGACTGCGGTAAATGGCGAAGTGCAGCACGGGTCATCAAAGGTTAGCGATCTAGATAAGCAAACCTTTACAGCGTTTCTTGGTGCGCTGAAAGAGCGGGCTAATCAAAAAGCTGTCGTTGGACAAGATCGCTAACTGTAAATGTTTCCAGTGGGGGCTGTTTAAGCCTTGTTCAATTATTCACTTTAGGTCTTTGATGCCATGAAACTGTTGATCGTAGAGTCGCCCAACAAGACTAAAACTATTGCTGGTTTCTTGGGGGCTGGCTGGTCTGTCAAGGCCAGCGTTGGGCATATTACCGAGCTGGCCAGTGATGGGGATGACAATCTAGGGTTCGATATTACAAAGTCTGGTGTGTCTTGCCGCTACGTTCCCAGAGGGGATCGAGGGGCGAAGGTCATTAAGGATTTGCGGGCACTGGCTCAAAAGGCAGAGATTGTTTATCTGGCTACTGACCCTGACCGGGAAGGGGAAAGCATCAGTTGGCACTTGAAAGAGCAACTGGGACTGGAAGACGGTCGATATCGACGCATCACCTACACCCAGATCACCGAGGCTGCGGTCAAGACGGCGATCGACCAGTCCCGCGATTTGGACATGGATTTGATTCGTGCCCAGTTTGCGCGGCAAACCCTAGATAAGCTGGTGGGCTTTAAGGCTTCTAGATTGGTGCAGCGGGCCAGCGCTGGGCAGGCGCGTTCTGCTGGTCGAGTGCAGTCCGCCGCGCTGCATATTGTTTGCCAGCGAGAGCGGGAGATCCAAGGGTTCAAGCCTGTTCCCTACTGGTCTGTGCAGGCGGAGTACAAAGA
>RFGJ01000268.1 GCA_003696665.1 Gammaproteobacteria bacterium
ACAATGACCACAAGGGCGCCGGTCAGCATACCGGCAAACGCCCCCGCCTTATTCATCCGTTTCCATAGAACCGACAGGACGACAACAGGACCAAACGCCGAACCAAGGCCGGCCCAAGCATAAGACACGAGTTCGAGCACGCCCGAATCAGGCTCACTGGCAATCCACGCAGCCAGTATCGCGAGCGCCACAACACTTAGCCGCCCCAACCAGACCAGTTCTTGCTGTGAGGCGTCTTCGCGAATCCATCGGCGATACAAATCCTCAGTCACGACACTCGAACACACCAGAAGCTGAGAATCAGCGGTACTCATCACCGCGGCGAGAATGGCCGCCAGAAGCACACCTGCCACCCATGGATTGAATAAGGTTTGGGAGAGCAGAATAAACACTTTTTCCGGATCATTTTGCAGTACCGACCACCCTGCGTCCGGATAGCTCTGAAAATAGGCAATGCCAAAAAATCCAACTGCCATGCTACCAATGAGCGCCAGAACCATCCACCCCATGGCAATGCGACGCGCTGGGGCGACGGTCGCGACATCTCGACACGCCATAAATCGTGCGAGAATATGTGGCTGACCGACATAACCAAACCCCCAGGCCAATAAAGAAAGTGCGCCCAACCACGTCAACCCTTCAATTGGCGCAATCAGGCTGATTCGATCCGGTGTCTGACTCATGAGCGCCTGATCGGTTGTCTCAATGACTTGCCAGACTTCGCTGAGCCCACCAAGGGCCGATACAATGGCCACCGGTGCGATCAATAACGCGAGCAACATTAACGATCCTTGTACAAAGTCCGTCCAACTCACGGCCAGAAAACCACCGATGAAGGTATAAGAAACGATCACCGCAGCGCCAAGCCACACCGCCCACTGATAGTCGATTTGAAAGGTCTGATGAAAAAGCTTTCCACCAGCCGCCAAACCAGATGCCGTATAGACGGTAAAAAATATGAGCACGACAAGGGCTGAGGCCAAACGTAATAACCCACTTTTGTCTTCAAAGCGATTCTCAAAATAGTCGGAAAGTGTTAACGAGTCGCCAAAGACTTCGGTGAAATAACGCAATCGTGGCGCAACGATTTTCCAG
>RFGJ01000269.1 GCA_003696665.1 Gammaproteobacteria bacterium
AAGACGTATTGCGCCCACCACCGCCTCGTTCTCAAACGTGTATTTGTTGACGAGGCTCGAAGTGGGGGGAGCACATCAAAACGAGACGCGTTCCTGAGAATGGTGCGACAAAGCGAAATCAATCCCCCCGATGGCCTGCTGGTATGGAATTTTGCCCGCTTTGCCCGTGACCTGGATACATCTCTCTTCTACAAATCTCTGTTGCGCAAGAACGGCATCGTTGTCCATTCCTTGACCGACCCTATTCCTTTTGGTTCTTACTCCCGCTTGATAGAAATCATGATAGATATTGCCGGTGAGGAAAAACTTCGACAAACTGCGAGAGACGTAAAGCGGGCCATACGCTCTCTTGTGTCACAGGGGTACGCCCCTGGAGGAGGAGTGCCACCAAAAGGGTACAAGGCCGTCAAAGAGGTCATTGGCAAGCGCCGTGATGGAAGCCCGCGAGTGGTCAGCCGTTGGGTGCCAGACCCTGATTTGTGGGAAGATGTGAAACTTGCCTGGAAACTGCGCTCTGAGGGAGCATCTTACAGAGAAATTACCCAAATGACTGGTGGACGCCTGTACACCAGTACTTCGTCATGGAGCACATTCTTTGCCAACAAAGCCTACCTGGGAGTTGGCAAAGTTGGAGATATTGAATTCCCGGAGCATCACGAAGCCGCGGTTGATGAAAAAACCTGGGAGAAAGTCCAACATCTCCGACGAACTGTTCGTAAACGAGGTTCACCTTACAATGCAAAACGGATGTACTACCCTTCCCTGCTCTCAGGTCTAGCCGAATGTGCTCATTGTGGTTCTAAGATGTCTTATGAGGGCGCACGAGACTGGCCATTTTACATCTGTGGGTATAAAGTGCGACATGGTTCTCGTGCATGCGTTAGCAAGCGCATCAATTCACGCAAGGTGGATGCTGTCATTCTGGACAGGATTCTCGCGCATGTTTTCACCCCCCAGTTTGTTTCTCTTCTGTTGGATGAAGTTGCGCGCACATTTAGTGATATTGAAGCATTGAATATCGAAGAAAAACGCTTGCAGAACGCCCTGGCAGGTAACAAACGTGCAACCCAAAACTTATTACGCCTGCTGGAAAGCATGGAGTATTCTGAACCTGACAGCAGCGTGGTAATGCGCCTGCGGAAACGCGAGGTAGAATATCAGCACTTGACGCAAATGCTTCGGGATGTTCAGCAAAGAAAAGAGCAGGCATGCCTTGCTGTCCCCCATGAAACACTACATGCAGTAATTGCCCACTGGAAGAGGCAGTTACTACAACCACGCAAAAGCAGCGATATTCACGCTTTGCATGTAGCCTTGCGCAAACTTGTCTCTCGCCTGGTATTAGACTATACTGAGATTGACATCTGGTACACCTTTCAGATGCAACCAGGTACCTGATAATCTTGTTTTGGCTCGTTGGGGGCACACGGAAATCCCGCTTGCAAGCGGGATTTTTTTATGTCTGAGTGATTTCCAGCAGCAATTCCACCACCTGCGGGTCAAGCGTTTTCCCGGCCATGCGGGCGATTGTACGGGCGGCCTCCTCCGGGGGGAATGGCGGGCGCCAGAGACGGCGAGAGGTCAACGCACAC
>RFGJ01000270.1 GCA_003696665.1 Gammaproteobacteria bacterium
CAATCTATCGAGATACCCCAATTTCTCGAATGCAATCCTGCTGACGACCACCTGAATGATCAGTGGAACACCCCCTGTCTTTTCCAGCAGTCGCCGCATTTGCTTCTTGTCTTCCAGAATATTTCGCACGTTCGCAAGTCTAGGATTCAGAGACACGAAACGATCGACGTGCCAGGAAACGAATTGCCTGGCAATCGCCACATCATTGCGTGCGAGCGGATTTAGATTGACGACCACGGCATTGGATGCGGTGATATCGGCCTTTCTGGTAGTGACCAGGGCGCGCACATCACGTCCGAGCAACGATTGAATGCTTTCGAAAAGTGCATTGCGCTCCCGTCGTTTTCCTTCATCGTTCCCGAAGTCATCCAGATTGTCCAGGACGATGAGTGCTCGCTGACCTGCCAGCCGCGCTTTCAAATCGGAAACGATGGCGCGCCATCCCACGCTTTCGGGATAGTTGGTCAAGCCGGTTTGCGCAGCCAGTCGTCTGTAGAAGGAATCCAGATCATCGAACCCGGGTCGAACGCCACGGGGCCGACCGGTGATCAAGTCGATTTCCGTTCTTTTGGCACTATCCCCCAGGATCAGGTCGATCGCATTTTGCGAATAGAGACAGCGCACGATCTTCGCTGCCAATGTCGTCTTGCCCATGCCACCGCCAGCGGCGATTGTCACAAGTCGAAATCCGGCAGGGTCGTTCAACGTTCCATAAAGCCATTCCAGGGGATGTGCCTCACCTGCAACCGGACAATGGATTTGTCCTGGCATGTCCAGATAGATGTTCGGAGATTCGAGCAAACTGGCGAAATAGCCCCCGAAAGTGACCGAAAAATACAGGCGCTCTTTCATCAAGTCCAATCCATCATCACCGCAAGTAGAAGGATAGGCAAGGCCTCGTACCGTTTCGGGTGGTAACTCGCCTTTCGTTCTCTTCGTAAGCGCCCGTTCCGTGAAGAAGGTCGCAATTTTACCAAGAACTTCACTGGCAATCTTTACCACAACTTCCATCAAGAAATCGAGCCATCCCATGTCGTCCGCTTCCTTTCGCCCATCTCATCACTCGCGGTAACAAAAGAGCAACCCTTCCCGGATGATCGAACCGCAAATCATCCACACATCCAATGGCAAAGGAATCATCCCAATATACGATTGATATAATCTCTCTCCATCCACAACAGCGGGTACTGGCTTTCCAGTTGCTGCTTCGTGCGGCCATTGGCGTCAGGGATGTCCTTGATCCGTGTCGTAGTCAGGATGTAGCCGTCCAGTTCGATTTGGGCTTGCCGGAAGTCCCGCTGTTGGCTCAAGGTTTTCAGGGCTTCCAGAGCAGCAAATTTGTCGGCGTTGCCGTTCAGCCCTTCGTGGTGCAGGCCGTGCGGTTCCAGGAAGACCACCCGGGTCCAGCCATCGGACTTGACGCGCCAGAGTACGAAATCCGGATAGAAGCCAACCCGATGGAACAGCCCGATGCCGCTCAACGGCAGGTTGCGCAAAAGGTAGATTTCATCCTGTTCGTAAGGCGGCTGGTTGTGGTTTTGC
>RFGJ01000271.1 GCA_003696665.1 Gammaproteobacteria bacterium
AACCGGAGCCAATGTGAGTGGGGGCCAAGGGTGTGGGATCACTTGTCAGGCAGGCGTGGCCTATGCGTGCTGCAACTACTGAGGCCGTGTTTTCGACCATAAATACACGAAGCCCCGGCAGCCATTGCGGTTGTCGGAGCTTTCTCGTGTGAAGGAGAGACGGAGTGACGGAGTGAGGGAGTGAGGAGTGAGGAGAGAGGAGTGACCCGCGGGGCAGGTGAAATGGGTAGGACCGGTGCAATCGGTCAAATCTGTTTCTTGGTTCCTTTTTGAAAAATGCCTGACGCTCAACTGGTTCCACCAAACTCCGTGGTTCTCCCTAGGCACTCTGTGCAGCTCTGTGTAAGAAAAAAGTCGTGTTTACTGGCGTTTTGGAGGATCAAGCTGCCAGGAACCGGGGGAAGTCTGGCTGGACCGGATTGTGTGCAACTCGAATCGCCGAGCCTGTGTGGTAGAGACGACCAACGGCGCAGGTGATTTGAAACTCTTTATGACAGAAATTAGAGATATGGATTTGAATAAACCAGCCTGTTGCCCCCTGTACCTCCGGTGTGTGCGTTTTGCGGACGGCACAACTTGTGCAGGCCTGCAAGAGGGATAGCGCGTAAGCCTGGTTTTTATGATAAAAAAAGATATATACTATGTTCACAAAATCTGTTTTTGGGGTTGCAATTGCAGCATGCTTATTGGCTTCCTGCAAAAAAGACCCTGTCATTTCGGAAACGACGGTCCGGCACATTGTGGATGTGGAAGACGTGGCAATGAGGGGGCTTGGTGAATTCACCATGGACGGGGTGGAGAGCCGTATAACGGTAAGTGTGGATGGTTATATGAATAATGGAGATTGTCGAATGGGCAGTTTTTCAGCTTCGGCTGTGTTCAACGAAAGGATGGATGCAGCAGGTAAAGTGTTTGTGGAAAATCTGCCTTTGCTGAAAATCGAGGAGGAAGGCAAGTTTCGGTATCTGCTTGCCACTTCGATGGCTGGTGACTTTTTTCCGCCCGACTTCGACCCTGAAGAAATTTCCCGATCGGGCGAGGTGGACATCAGGTTTGAATCGGAGATGCCGGAGAAGTATGGGTCGTTTTCCGGGACATTTACAATCCCCCATCCGCTGTGTCTGGAGGTTGCTTTCAGCCATGGGTACGAGCACAGCAAAAGCGAGGACCTGACCTTTACTTGGGAGCCGGATGACAGATGCGATTACGTCTATGCAGCCCTTTGTGCGCCGGGTGCACCTTGCATATTCAAGCAGTTTGAGGATGCAGCGGGCAGTGGCACGATCGCGGCTTCCGAGTTTGCCGATTTTCCGGTCGGCAAGGATGCCTGGCTGTTTGTGGGTCGCGGCATGGGCAGTGTGGTAGAGTATTCGAATGGTCAAAAGATAGGGGTATTGAGGTATTTGTACATGTTGGGCACTGCGACCATGGTACCCTGAATCGGGCACTGACTGACGCCCGGCACGAAGCCCCGGCAGCCATTGCGGTTGTCGGAGCTTCTTGGTGTGAAAGAGTGACGGAGAGACGGTGTGACAGAGAGATTGAGCGGCGGGAAAGTGGG
>RFGJ01000272.1 GCA_003696665.1 Gammaproteobacteria bacterium
CAGTCCTCGTACCGCCTCTTCGAGAATCGTGCGCAATCGTTGTTCGTCCAAAGGCGAACGGCTGCCGTCATGTCTGATGATGTTGGGAAGGGCCTCCGGCGTTTTGTCCGATTTAGCCTTTTGTTGTTGCTCGCGCAGTTTGGCGTGCTCTTCCCGGTACAAAACATAACTACGCGCGACTTTGTGTTCACCAGCGCGCATCAAGGCCAATTCAACCTGATCTTGGATGTCTTCAATATGGATGGTGCCGCCATTGGGCATACGGCGGACAAATGTTGCGGTAATCTGTTTGGTTAACCGATCAACCGTTTCTCGAATACGGGCGGACATCGCGGCCTGCCCGCCTTCCACGGCCAAGAAGGCTTTGGTCATGGCCACCTTGATTTTTGTGTCATCGTATGGAGTGACCTTGCCATTTCGGCGAATTACTTGAATGTTGTGATCGGTTTTTGGGGCGGAGTGTTGCTTCTCTAGGTTCGAAGTGAGCGGTTTTTTTTCCAGTTCAGCGATGATGTTTTCGGTTTCCATATAACGCACCCTTAATGATTCATGACATCAATTGAATTCGTACTGTCTTTAACGTCAGGCGAGCGCTGCTTTGGGCTTGGCGGTGTTCATCGTTATTTTAAGCGCCAAAACGGGTGCACTCGCGTGCTTCAGAAATCACTATATATAGTGTCTGATTTATAGCAGACTACCAAGATGATGTGGAGTGGTCAATCAATAAGTTTGTGACAATACTGGCAATAAAATGTGGATAAACGGTGTAAAAGCCGCAAAAATCAAATAGGGACAAGTGGTTGCATTGTTCTGCCGGATTTCAGGGCGATTTAGATTTTTTTGTTCTACATAACCGAAATATATAGTTCGAGGTTATATGCTCGCCTTTGTTGTGCTCTTGAATTCCAAAGAATCGTCCCAATATCTTTGGCACCAGTGGCCAATTTCGAGACAGCAGGGTAGAATCACGACAGTTTTTCAGCAGCCTAGACATAAAGAGGTTCCAATGAGTGAAAATCAGGACACGCTAGCGCGTATCAAAAAGCAAATCGCCGAAAACCCGATTCTGCTCTATATGAAGGGCTCGCCAAAGTTTCCTATGTGTGGTTTCTCAGCGCAAGCGGTGCAAGCTGTGATGGCCTGTGGCCAACCATTTGCTTATGTGGATGTTTTGGAAAATCCCGACATACGGGCGGAACTGCCCAAGTATGCGAATTGGCCAACATTTCCACAATTGTGGGTGAACGGCGAGCTCATCGGCGGCTGCGATATTGTGCTCGAAATGTACCAAAACGGAGAATTGAAACCCCTGCTTGAGCAGGCAGCGAAAACATCTGATGATGCCTGAAAAGCTTTTATCAAACGAAGTCAAACAACAACATAAGGAGGTACTCCATGAGCGTATTGGTTGGGCGTGAAGCGCCGGATTTCACTGCGGCAGCGGTATTGGGAAATGGCGAGATTGTTGACAAGTTCAACTTTAAAGAAGCCACCAAAGGCAAGTACGCTGTCTTGTTCTTCTATCCTCTGGATTTCACTTTCGTCTGTCCGTCGGAATTGATCGCCTTTGATCATCGGTTGAAAGAATTCCAAGATCGCGGTGTTGAGGTGATCGGGGTTTCGATTGATTCGCAATTTACCCACAATGCGTGGCGTAATACGCCGGTCGAGAAGGGTGGCATTGGGCCTGTGGGCTATACTCTTGTTGCCGACGTCAAGCACGAAATTTGCCGCGCTTACGACGTTGAGCATCCAGAGGCGGGCGTGGCATTCCGTGGTTCGTTCCTGATTGACCGCGATGGCATTGTCCGTCATCAAGTGGTCAATGACTTGCCGCTTGGACGGAACATCGACGAAATGCTCCGTATGGTCGATGCGCTTCAATTCCATGAAGAGCATGGTGAAGTGTGCCCTGCGGGTTGGCAAAAAGGCAAAAAAGGTATGAAGGCTGACCCCCAAGGTGTGGCAGAGTACCTGGCGGAAGAAGCAGACAAACTGTAAAG
>RFGJ01000273.1 GCA_003696665.1 Gammaproteobacteria bacterium
CGGCTATTTGCAGAGCATGATGTGCAAATCCTGCCGAGTGAATCGGTTCAGTTTCATTGTTCATGTTCGTACGAAAAAGCACTGGCCAGCATTTTTGTCATGTCGAACGCTGACATTCGTGATTTGTTGCAGGATTCTGGGCAAATTAGCACGGAGTGCGAGTTTTGTCGCCAACGCTACGTGTTTACGGAAGATGAAATCTTTGAAGAAATGGCCCAGCGTGGCCAAATTGACGATCGTCTTCAGTGAGTGGCGGGACAAATCGTCAGGGTTTGATTTTGCCTCAACTGACCTGGTCCATCATGGATCGCATTGAAGCCGACAATAATGCCGAGCTCGGTTTTTCGATAACTCGCGAGACGTTTGAGTAGCTCGGGCTCGCTAGAAAGTGAATCAGGGTCAGTGCATATCACCTGACAGCGAGCACAAGGTTTGACATTGGTCAGTGTCATGGTGTCACTGGTCAAGGCATGCCAGTGATCTTCTTCCCAGGCTTTGGCACCCTGCACGACGAGATTGGGCCGAAACCGGCGAACATCGATGGTTGTGCCTAGCCGTTGTTCGATTTCGGTGATGGAGGCTTGATTGATGACAAGCAAAGGAAATCCATCGGCAAAGGCGACTGGCGTTGGGCGTACTGTAGTATTGGGTTCGACGTGTCTCCGGGGCACGTCCATCCAGACAAGCTGAACTTGTTGTTTTAAGTAGTCACTAAACCACTGACTACCTTCGAGATGACAGGGAACGCCCGCCACGTGGTCGTGCCAGATGCGAACGGTAAGACGTGATTTTCCGGATGGGGGCGACAATTTTAGTTTTCCCATCCCCGGGGCGGACAGCTCAAGCGTCTTGTCGTGAATGGCGGGCACAACATGTAACAATTCGGGCCGCGTGCGAGCCGTGACCATGCGGCCATTGCAGTCAACCACCATCCACCTGCGATCGCCCGCCAAACCAAACTGATCGAGATAGGCGGTGTCAAGACGAACGCCGGCGCAGGACTTGATCGGGTAGACCCAAAGGCTCTGAATGGTGACACGGTCACTAGCGGTTATTGGCGAACCAGTTTGTAGCATGGGCGGTAATCTCGTGTTGGCAAAACCATACGTTTTTGCTCAATAAAGGAACGAAGTAATTGATCGATGGGGTCGAGCAATTTGCGGCTACCACGGATTTCAAAGGGGCCATGGCGTGCAATCAAGGCGACACCTTGTGGTTTGACATTGCCCGTGACAATTCCAGAAAAGAGTCTGCGGAGCTGAACAGCGAGCTGATGCGCCGGCTGGTTTTCGTTGAGATCGAGGTCGCGCATGGTCTCATGATTCACCTCAAAAGGCGTTTGCCATTGGGGGTCAATCTCTAACTCCCAATTGAAATGAAACGCCGCATGCCTGTGCAAACGATAATGATGGACGGCCCGAATGCCTTCTTTGATCACCTTTGCCACCTTTGTGGGATTGCCGACGATGATTTGATAACGATTGGCCGCCTCAGCACCTAGGATGTTTTTGATAAACGCATCAAGCTGAGAGAAGTAGGCTTCTGAACCGGACGGACCGGTGAAAACGATAGGCAACGGAAGATCCCGATTGCCAGGGTGCATCAAGATGCCAAGTAAATATAAGATTTCTTCAACGGTACCAACCCCACCTGGAAAAATCACAAACCCGTGCCCGACGCGGACAAAGGCTTCCAATCGTTTTTCGATGTCTGGAAGAATGACGAGTTTGGAGACAATGGGATTGGGGGCTTCGGATGCGATAATGCCAGGCTCGGTAAGGCCAAGGTACAAACCATCATCAATTCGTTGTTTGGCGTGGGCGATCGTGGCCCCTTTCATTGGGCCTTTCATGGCGCCGGGTCCACAGCCAGTGCAAATATTGAGACCTCTTAGACCGAGCTCATAGCCGACTTCCTTGGTGTATTGGTATTCTTCGGTACTAATCGAATGCCCACCCCAGCACACGGCAAGATGCGGCGCTTTGCCCGGGATCAGGGCTTTGGCGTTTCTCAGCAATCGAAATATCTGTACGGTCACAGACGTATTGTCTGCCTCGTGTAACAGCCGTTGACTGTATATCAAATCGCGGACGACGGCGGTTAAATTTTCGCGAACACCGCGAATCATCTCGCCATCGACAAACGCAC
>RFGJ01000274.1 GCA_003696665.1 Gammaproteobacteria bacterium
ACACCGCGATTCGGGCCTCGACTGCCACCGTGGAGGTAACCGTATGACTCTAGTAACCGTTCCTATCGACGTTCATCGCGTGCAAGGCGCACGCTTCGACACAAACACAAACACTTGGTACGACACCGACAGCCAAGGCATCCCGCTATTTCCGACCGTCACGCGGGCTGGGACAAAGTGGTACGATACCAAGCCCCGTTGGCCTGCGAACACGGCAATCACGACGGGTGCGCAGATTGCTCCAGGCAACGGCTACTGGTATCAGGCCACCAATAGCGGCACGACCGGCGCTACCGAGCCGACATGGGTCAAGGCCATCGGAACTGTCACCAACGACAACGGCATTTCGTGGCAGTGCATGGGCTACCACGTTGACAATTTCGGGTTGCTTGTGGAGCCCGCGAGCACGAACCTGCTTTTGCAAAGTGCGGACCTGACTGTTGCTCCGTGGACAACGTTTGGATCAGCACCAACTTTGGTAGCCAACACAACCGATGTGACGGATATTTTTGGCACGAACACGGCTACCAAGATTACATTCGCCGCCACTGCTGGTGGAGTTCGTCAGACTGTCAATACGACAGTTGGAACGAGCTATACTCCATCCATCTGGTTGCGAACAGCATCTGGAAACGTTGCCGTGCAGTTCCGCGATGGGGCGCAAGTACTGCAAAACATAACCGTGACGCCAACATGGCAACGATTCGAGTTGTCAGGAACGGCAACTTTGACATTCCACAACTTCGATCTTTACGACCCTGTGGGAAATGCGGGAACAATCTATGCGTGCTCATCGCAACTCGAAGACCTACCAGTGGCCACAAGCTACATCCCAACCACCACAACCACGGTCACCCGTGCGACGGAGCGAGCTAATATCCACTGGCCGTTAAGCGGAAACTTCTCTGACAGCGCGGGCACGTTGATAACAGATATTGTGTATCCCTACTCTGGGAGTGTGCCGCAAGACTATGGGTTGATCGGATTTAGCACGAATGTCTGGTCATTTCTATTGGATCGGCAATCCAACCAGAGGCGTTATACCTCCCATGATGGGGTTAATGTCGCGAATGTTTATTCAGGTGTAGGTAATTTGTGGCCATCTGTGCGGATTGCGTTGCGATGGAATGCTTCATCAGCCCAGCAGGAACTGCTCATCAAAGATTTGTCCACCTTTGGGTCAGCATGGGTTTCGTCAGGGGCCGTAGCTTATGACGGTGCCTACGATGCTTTCGCTCGCAGTTTCATTGCGTTGGTGAATGGCGGAGCACTCCCTACAATCTTTCGCAATCTGCACATCCACAACTCCGACCTTGGAACGACGAATGTGGAGGCTATCTATGGCTAGGAAATTATTTGACATCCTCACTTATTGTGCGGACACCACTGCCCTGATGGCGGAGGTGGCTAAGGTGGACCCTGACCGGCTCATCGTGGACGAGCAGACTGGCCAACCCATCGGCATTGAAATCGACAAGACGCCGACGGTACGCAATGGAGCGGAAACGCTGGCCATCGTGCGGGTGGACGAGCCGACACTGGCCAAGATCAAGGCATTGACCACGATCAAGGTGTTGTCTGAGGTGCCTGCTGGTGGCGACCTGCTGGCGGCCATGAGCAAGGCCAATCGTGCGTTGTATGACAAGGTCCATGACCGCACGCCGCAGGACATTCTTGATGAGCAGGGCAACGTCATCGGGCAATACGTCCCGCCCGAACTCATCGGAGGGTTCATGTGATGTGGGTGCGTTACATTCTCCATTATACCGCAAGCCTGCTTTTGTATGTAGCAGGATTCCCAATCGTTTTCGCCTTGGACCTTTGCACACCACGCAAGGAAACAGCCAAGTGGCCAATCTTGGATTTCATCTACGGCAATAAGGTGG
>RFGJ01000275.1 GCA_003696665.1 Gammaproteobacteria bacterium
GTGGAGCTGGTGGAGCTGGTGGAGCTGGTGGAGCTGGTGGAGCTGGTGGAGCTGGTGGAGCTGGTGGAGCTGGTGGAGCTGGTGGAGCGACCAGTCCGGTCAATACGTCTACAGGGGCCTCGTATGTATATGACGCAAACGGTCGGCTGCTGTCAGTTACCTACACGAACGGTCAGAAAATAAATTATCAATACGATAATGCCGGAAATATTATTTCTCAGGTGGTTCAGTAATGCGAGTCAACTTATATCGGGCATTTCTGCTGCTGGCCTCTGTCACTATCCTATCTGGCCAGACCTTCGCGGCCTTATTAACGAGTAATGCGGTGCCTGCCGCAGCAAGCGCTTTCCCTCCAGGTACGGCCATCGTCCCGAACGGTAGTATCCAAACATATACAGCAGTGGCGAACCCGGGGTATACATTTGATCACTGGAGTGGGTGTGATTCCTTGTCTGGTGCCGCATTGGAAAAATGTACTGTTCACATGAACTCCAATAAAACTGTGACAGCTTACTTCAAGACTAATGGAGTCACATATAATCTGACAGCTACAGCGACTCCAACTCAAGCAAGTTGGTGGAATCCTGGGACAACGGCATATCAGGCTGGATCTACTGTTGTTTATTCTGCTGTTGCCAAGCCTGGGTGGACTTTCAGCAGCTGGGCAGGTTGTGATGCTGTAGATGGAAACCGTTGCATAGTGGTAATGAATGGAAATCGCACAGTCTCAGCAACTTTTACCGTTGATCCCGGGTTTGCACATAGTGAGATTGCTCCTGCATTTACATCCACTTCGGCGGTAACAGTCGACAAAGCGAGAAATGGGATCGGGAGCAATCAGGCAAGGCCAACCACAGCTATCACCAAGCAGGAAATTCAGGCGCTTCATTCAGGAGTGCCATCAAATAATTCGGCCGTCGGCGGTGACTCGGTTTCCATGGCTAATGGTCATTACTCGCTTGCAGTCAGGGATCTGAGCATCCGATCCAATGGTATTCCTTTGGAGTTTGTCCGTTATTACAGCTCCGTCCACCTCGTCAACCAGAGCGCGCTTGGCGAAGGGTGGACCCATAGTTTTGACTATAAGATCGTCAACCAAATCAATACCACAGTGGATCTTCAACGGCCGGATGGGAGCCTTGTCCGTTTTCAGGAGGTTTCTAACATCGGTGGTATCCGTACCTTTCGGCCAATTGTCCCCGGCATCTTTGATAGCCTTGTTCAGCAGAATTCAATCGGCTATTTTACGCTGACGAAAAAAGATCAGACCATCTACTCCTTTGATGAAACCGGGCTGCTGTTGGATATCTCGGATCCAAACGGTAACTCGCTGATCATCACGAATGACCCTGTCAACCACCGTCCAACAAAGATAACTGACTCAAAATCAGGACGATGGATACAGATTGCATACGATGCAAAGGGTTATATCAGCAGCGTATCGGACAATGCAGGTCGAACCGTAACCTACGCTCACAATGCATCAGGTTATCTTACTTCAGTTACAGATGTTCGGGGAAACTTGCAGACCTACTATTATGATGGTTTCGGGCAACTCTACCTTGCCATTGACCCGCTCAATTTCAAAAATGCGGACAACACGTATTACACTAATGCCCAGGTTGCGGTTCAGGGAGACGCCTTGGGTCAGGCAACTCAATTTACCTTCAAACCAAATGGTCAAGCAACAGAATCAGATCGGATGGGCAACACTTGGACTTATCGACATGACGCAAATGGTTTTCTATCTTCCAAGACTGACCCCTACGGCAACACCACAACTTACACATATGATGCACAGGGCAACCTCACGAAAGTCGTTGACCCGCTGGGCCGCATCACGACCATGACCTATGACACCCGTGGCAACCTCCTCAGTAAAACTAATCCGGCGGGGGAAACCTTTCAGTATTCCTATGATGCCAGAAACAACCTGACATCCATCACGAATCCCAAGGGTGCCGTCAAGACCTTTACATACGATGCAAAAAACAACCTGCTGACCAAAACAGACTTCCGGGGTAATACCACCACATTTACTTACACCCCATCAGGTCAGGTCTCCAGCGCCACTGATCCGTTGGGCAATACGACCACGTTTACCTACAACGCCAATGGTGATCTTCAGAAAGTAACCGATGCACTGGGTAATGTAACTACTTTTGGTTATGATGCTTTTGGCAATGTGACTTCCGTAACCGATCCCGCAGGCAAGGTCTGGAAACGCACCTATGATGCGGCCGGCAACCTGTTGACCGAAGTCGATCCTCTTCTAAACACGACGACGTATACATACGATGCCAATGGCAACAGAACCAGCATAACCGACCCCATGGGTAATACCACGACCTACGCCTACGACGGCAATGGCAATCTTGTTTCGGTTACCGATGCGCTGGGTAATGTCACCAAATATGGATTAGACGCAGAAGAACGTCCAACGAGCACCACCGTCGCTTTCGGCACACCCATGGCGCGCACCATATCCACACTGTTTGATGCCGCTGGTCGGAAATATGGCACTAAAGATGCCCTGCAGAACCAAACCACGCTGAAATTGGATGCCGCAGGTCAAATCTCCTGGTCCATGGATCCCCTGAACCACAAAACTACATTCTCCTATGATCAGGCAGGCCGTGTCACCAGTATCGTTAATGCCCTGAATGGAACATCGGCAAAGACCTATGACCCCAATGGCAGGGTTAGAACCGAGACCGATCCGCTGAATCGTACAACAACCTATCAACGTGATGCAGATGGACGTATCACGACCACGATTGATCCGCTCGGTGCATCGACGGCTCGCGCCTACGATGCGGCAGGCAACCTGACATCCATCACCGATGCCAATGGCAATACGACTACCTTCGTCTACGATGCCCTCAACCGCCGAATTCAGGAAACCGATGCGCTCGGGAACATCACCAAAACGGCCTATAACCCGAGAGGATTGGTCAAGAGCCACACCAATGCGCGTGGCCAAGTCATCACCTATGGTTATGATGCGGCAGGCCGCCTTGTCACCGAAACCTTCCCGACCTATACCCTGACGCATACGCTGGATAAAAATGGCAACCGCACCAAGACCGTCAGCAGTCTTGGCCCCGTGATTACAAGGACGTTTGATGCATTGAACCGCCTGACCAGCCGCACCGATCAGTGGGGCAACACGGTGAGCTATGCCTATGATGCCGCCGGCAATCTGGCCACGATCACCTACCCGGGCGGCAATACAGTGACCTACACCTATGATGCCAACAATCGCATCACCAAAGTGACCGATTGGGCAGGTCGCATCACAACCTACACGTATGATGCCGCTGGCAATCTGAAAACCGCCACTCTGCCCAATGGGGCGACCGTAACCTACACCTACGATGCCCTCAACCGCCTTGTGCGCAAAACCGATGTGGCCAATGGGACAACCATCGCCGACTACAACTATGTGCTCGATGCCGCAGGGCAGCAAATCAGTTATTCCGGCACCGAGCCGCTGGCGCCCCAGCTTACTCCGGTCAACCACGGATCGTTCACCTATGATGCGCTTAACCGCCTGACCGCAAGGGGTGCGGATTCGTTTGCCTACGATGCCGACAGCAACATGACCAGTCGCACCATCGGTGGCGTGACGAAAACATTAACCTGGAACGCATTGAACCAGCTGACCAGCTTCGGTGCGGACAGCTACATCTACGATGCCGATGGCTATCGCGTCGGCTCCACCATAAACGGTGTCACCCGCCGCTATGTGCAGGATGCGAGCGGTTCGCTCTCCCGCCTGCTGATGGAGCAGGATGGCGCGGGCAATATCGTTGCCAGCTATGTCTATGGCGTCGGCCTAGCCTACCGCGTGGATGCGGCCGGCAATATTCAGGTCTATCACTTTGATAATCGCGGCAGCACCGTCGCGATCACGGATGCCGCAGGCAATGTCACGGATACCTTTGCCTACGATCCGTTCGGCAA
>RFGJ01000276.1 GCA_003696665.1 Gammaproteobacteria bacterium
ATTCCCAAATCCCATATAGCTGCAGCAACTACCGCCGACCGTACTCACTCGACCGTTCTCCTGGTAGTTGCCAGTCGCAACTGGCAATGTGGCCGTTTGGATACTTGTGGCAGAGCCCTCCACCATATCAATGGCGGGCTGCGTGGTATTCACAGCGCCAGTGGCCAAGTCTTCGACGGCATCATCGGACGAGGCATTGATCTGACTCTCGACTTTGGGTGTTGTGGCCGCAGCATCCACATAACGCACCGGGTAGAGAATTGGACCGCCCGCATTGACATTGGCACCGGCGGTAAAGCGCATTAAACCCACATTAACATTCGACACCGAGTCCAGAATTTCATTTAGCGCTTCCTGCATGATTTTTAAACGGGATTTTCCGGTGCCCGGGACCGTACTGCGCATTGAACCGGATGTGTCCATGATGAACAGGATATTCGGACGTACCGTCTTGGCATTCGTGCCTACATAGATTTCGATGTCGTCCGCCCACACCGTCGGATTGCTAAACCCCACCAATACCGCGATGGCCGTGCTGAACAACCATTTATGCAACCACTTACCCATTGTCATACCCTCCGGTGCCTACCACCATGTCACGAACCCGCACAAAGTGCGACTTCAGTAAACCACTGTTCAACGGTCCCTTGCGTCTCATCCGAATTATCAGGCGTACCGTTGCCATCTATATCAATCCAGCCTGTGCCCTCTGCCTGGTAACGATGACATCCTGGCATCGTCAACCCAACCCCTAGGCTATAACCAGGGCAAGCTGTCGCAGGCCCTTGACATCCCCGATACCAAACTCGGACACGAGATTTGAATACATCTTCCAAAAAGGCAGCCGTGCAGTCCGCGACGAGGAGACCGTTTCGATCCGCACAGCGCACAAGGGCATTGGCGGGATCGGTGCTATTTGGATTTGCCGGATCCATAAGATTGCGAGTCAACGCCAGAATATGACCGGGATCTGTCAGATCATTGCCCGCATTACCCACCGTGCGAAGCGCCCCCAAGCCACTCTGTGCAGAATAAAAAGCCAAACGCGCTTGTTGTATGCTGGCTGCGGCTGACTCCGAATTAGTGCTGGTCGTCAGCGCACTCACACCAAGCACTGTCAAAATCATCAAGATCACTAGAGCAACCACCAATGTGGCGCCATTTTGTCGATTCTTGTTCACGTTTTTCTCAAGCCCATTCATAACTCCGCCTCCTACGGCCGATTTTGCAAAACGACCGTGGTGGTAAACTGGCGGCGCAACCGCCGATCATTGAAGGAAACCGCTGGCGCATCTAGCAATTGAAAGGTTTGCGCCGTTGTCCGTGGAAAAACGTTATTGAGCGTCGAAATCAACAGGGAGATACGGACAGAGTGCACTCGTGTCTGCGAACCTGTCGCCACGACACGTGTTGCGGTCATGTATTGATCCACAAAACCGTCATTGTCGCTGTCGACACCGTAAAGCGCCTGAAAACCATCGACACCATCGACCAGTGGCTGCCCATTGCATCGTAACTCACCATTCACCACGTCAAAGGTATTGGTAATCACTCCATTAATCACTGCACCGGTGCAGTCCACGGTGCCGACATATTGGATTTGTAAAGTATCGGTATCACCGTCTGCCGTGACCGCAAAATCAACATTGACCGGTAACGTCGAAAAGCCACCAGGCAAAAGCGTGTCATCCACAAAGCCTGCATTTTCGATTTCCCGCGTGAGAAATTCCATGGCCAGACGTCCTTTGTCTTGCACATCGGAGACCGCCGCCTGTACTTTCGTGGTTTGCGCAGTCCCGACAAAGATCTGGATCAGTCCTGCTGTCAGAATGAGCCCCAAAAGGCCAGCAATCATTAGCTCAATCAGGGTGAATCCTCGAGCATGCCTGAGCGTAACCATCTGAGCGCCCATCATGGTATCAGCTCCATGTAAACACAGTTCATGCCTTCCGGGAATCCTGGCACCGGCGGCACATCCGCTGGCGTCGCTTGACACCGGGCATCAATAATCTGTCCAACTTCACCGGTATCAGCCTTCACTGCATTAGCCTGCCAGCCAACGAAAATGGTGTATTTTGATCCGGGACTACAATTATCACCATCCGGGCCTGTCAGCGTAGTACCGTCCGGTGCATCGGACGTTGGCAGAAACACCGGATGCCCCACACCAGTCGTCGGATTGATTTGGTACGGATTTGGCTTGGGATCGACGGCTGGATTTTGCTCATCCGCATCCGTACAGACCACCCGAACCTGCCCGCCAGGCAACAAGTTTTGTGCGGACAAGCAGACTTCATAAGTATCAAAGATCGCCAACTGTTGTTCGTTACAGGCAGCCGCTGGCGCCCCTCCGTTGTCGGCACAAAACGGTACAGGTGGCACGGCACAGTTATAAATTGTGCCCCCAGTTTGCCCGTAGACATTCTGATCAAATGTTGGATCAACGGCGCCAGTGGCCCTCAAGTGGGCTCGCATATCCCAATTCACATAATCTCGATTGGCGCGCATGCGATCAGCCAAATCTTGGGCAATCAAAGTGGCTTGGCTGCGATAATAACCTTCCTCACCGCTACTGACAGCCGAAAGCTGCAAGGCAGCAAAACCAAGCAAGCCAATCCCAAGTACCAGCACCGCCACCAGCACCTCGATTAAAGAAAAACCGTACTGTTTTGCGTTCACCATTTTCTTACGAGCAGCTGTTATCACTGGTACATGCCTCCGCGCGTCCTGGATAGTTGATCCAACAGACACTGGTGATTCCGAGTCCACGAATTTCAATCCGGCGCCCCTTTTTCCGGTCGTCACAGAGCTTCGCGACAACGGGTGTCAAGACGCTGCGCGCCCCTGATGGACGGAAAACAATACTGGCAGGCATGCCACCTCCCGTCTCTTCAATACCTGGCGCCATTTCGTAATTGAACACTGTGATGGTTTTGGCCACATCACGAACAAGCCAACCGTTATCCCAATCACCACTAATCGGTGCGACTTCCATTGAGACTCTACGCTTGACTGCTTCTGTCCTCGCTATCTTGATGGCATTGACGAGCGCATTCGCCTGTGCCGTTAATCGGTTGTCCATAATAAATCCACGCATCACCGGAACCGCCATGGCCAGCAAGACGCCTGCCACAGCGATGGTGAGCATCAATTCAATGACGGTTAAGCCATTTTGAGCACGTTTCGTCCCCACCATGGACTCCCAACTGAGACATACTTAGCCTGTAGGATGAGGAGCTTGGTCGCAAAGATCAAGGGGGTGGCCGATTGAATGCATCGATCGGCCGACAACTGGCATGAAGACAAAAATTTTTGCTAACTACGTCACAAATTTAAGGCGAGCGCAAATCAGGTGGCAATGCAAACACCATATCTTCCTGCACGGTGGTATTTGTCTCGACCAATTGTCCGCCCAGAGCACGCAATCGGGCAACGACCGCTTGCACCAAAACTTCTGGTGCCGATGCCCCGGCGGTGACACCGACATCGCTCACATTGTCAAGCCAACCGCTGTCGATTTCGCCGGCTCCGTCGATCAAGTAAGCTCGGGCACCACATTTTTCCGCCAATTCTCTGAGACGATTAGAATTCGAGCTATTTTTCGACCCGACAACCAGCACAAGTTGGCAATGACCAGCAAGCGCACGAACCGCATCCTGTCGATTCTGTGTGGCGTAACAAATGTCGTCTTTTTTGGGCCCCTGCACCGACGGGAACTTCTCGCGTAACGCTTCGACAATCCGATGTGTATCATCGACGGACAATGTCGTCTGGGTCACATAAAATAATTGCTCTGGATTTTTGACCTCAAGCGCTTGGACATCCTCAACAGATTCCACCAGATAGATACCACCGTCCGGATTGTCGTACTGCCCCATCGTACCGACCACTTCAGGATGGCCGCGATGGCCAATCAGCACACATTCAATGCCGCGCCGTGCAGCACGTGCCACCTCCATGTGCACTTTTGTCACCAAAGGACAGGTCGCGT
The DNA here is from genome assembly GCA_003696665.1 of Gammaproteobacteria bacterium. Taxonomy (NCBI): domain Bacteria; kingdom Pseudomonadati; phylum Pseudomonadota; class Gammaproteobacteria; species Gammaproteobacteria bacterium. The sequence continues at coordinate 3,992 of RFGJ01000276.1, forward strand.
CAAAGACGCGCAGCTTTCGCCTCGTCGCTTCATCCCGTACCGCTCGCGATACGCCATGTGCGGAAAATATCAGCGTGGCACCATCCGGCACTTCATTCAGATCTTCAATGAATCTGGCCCCTTTGGCACGCAAACCGTCGACAACATAACGATTGTGCACCACTTCGTGCTTAACATAAATCGGTGCGCCAAACAGCGCGAGGGCCCGATTAACAATCTCGATCGCACGATCAACCCCAGCACAAAAACCACGCGGATTCGCCAAATAAATATTCACCGTTCAGTCCTCTAGTTTCACCGGTATCGCCTGTATGCCGTCGTCACGAGTCGGCGCTGGCCCAAGACATTCCACCTCAATCGTCAATTGTGTCTCCAGCCAAGGTGGATTAAAGTCTATCGTCACCGAATCCCCAACGATTTGTTTGATAACACCGGGCACCGTTTGGCCATCTGGCATAGCAAACTCAATAACAAGCCCTTCCTTCAACGACGCTGGCTCCGGGAACCGTTGTCGCTCCAGGAACTGTACACGGTTTGGCTCGTACGGCCCAAAAATGTCGGTTCCGGGCAGGCTGAATACACGTTGCTCCCCGGGTTTGATGTCTGCGACCTGGTTCTTAAGCGCTGTACTTAAGCTGTCGTCGTCAAGTCGAAGTAACACAGGACGATTCCTGGCTCTGGAGTCTTCAATGAGCGTTCCGTCAGGCAGTCGCCATTGCCAATGCACAAGTATCGCACTACTCATGGCGTGACTCCGAGCGCCAAGCATCAAAAATCATCAGCACGCAGCCGACCGTAATTGCCGCATCGGCCAGATTAAATGTTGGCCAGTGATAACGCCCGATATACCAGTCAATGAAGTCGATGACATGCCCCCATAGGACACGGTCAATTAAATTACCAATGGCGCCGCCTATAATGAGCGCCGCACCGATGGCGCTGATTTTTTCGTGCGCCGCCATCCGGCGCATCCAAATCACCAAACCAACGGACACAACCGCGGCCAATAGGCCAAACAGGTAATGCTGCCAGCCCCCGCCCGTGGCCAAAAAGGAAAAGGCCGCCCCTTTGTTGTAAGCAAGCAGCCAATTAAATCCCGGTATCACAGGCACTGGTTCATAGAACGATAAGAAACGCTCAGCAAGCCACTTGCTCACCTGATCAAGCATCAGCACCATGGCGCTAAGCCATAACCAACGAATCTGCCCCGATTCCCTAGCCAATGCGACGCTCCTCTCCGTCACCAACCACATTTTCGAGACAGCGGCCGCATAGCTGGGGGTGTTCTGGATTCACGCCCACATCGGGCCGCCGATGCCAACACCGAATACATTTTTCTCCTTCGGCTGGCCTGACGCGAATTCGCAGTCCAGACAACTCCGTTGATTCCGCATGCGCATCCGCATCACCAATTGAGTGCATGGTCACTTTGGACACAATGAGGAGAAAACGAAGTTCTTCTCCGATACCACCAAGACGTGAACGCCATTCATCATTAACATATAGGTCAACCTGTGCTTCAAGGCTTCCACCAATCAACTTGGCGTTGCGGGCCACTTCGATCGCCTTGTTGACAGCGGTTTTCAGTCTCACGATGGCTTGCCAGTCTGACATGGAAATAGGCGCGCCCTCAGGCAACGGACTGAGCTTTGTATACCACTCGGCATCGAATGGTGTTTCGGTCTCCCGATAAGGCAAATGCTGCCAAATCTCATCTGCGGTAAACGAGAGCACCGGCATCATCCAACGCACCATCGCTTCCAGAATGTGGTACATCGCTGTTTGGCAGGAACGATGCGGTCGACTGCCGGTTTTTGCGGTGTACTGACGGTCTTTGATAATGTCGAGATAAAAACCGCCCATGGTGACCGAACAAAAGTAGTGGAGCCTTTGCATCGCTTCATGAAAGTCATAATTCTGGTACGCAGCTACGATGGCCTGTTGTGTCTCCAGTGTGTGGGCAATGGCCCACTGATCCAATGGCAACAAATCATCGAAATCAAGGGCATCCGTCTGCGGGTCAAATCCATGGATATTGGCTAAAAGAAAACGCGCTGTATTACGTATTCTTCGATAACGGTCTGCCGCATGCTTGAGAATCGCATCACCGACGGCCATCTCGCCGGTATAATCAGTGGAAGCCACCCAAAGGCGAAGTATGTCCGCACCAAGTGAATTGATCACCTTTTGCGGTGCCACCACGTTGCCGCGTGACTTGGACATTTTTTCGCCTTTTTCATCGACGGTAAAACCGTGCGTCAGCACCTGGCGGTAAGGAGCATGACCATCCATTGCCACCGAAGTCAGCAGCGAAGATTGAAACCACCCACGATGCTGGTCAGAGCCCTCAAGGTACAAATCGGCAGGTCGCGCCAGTTCATCACGTTGTGCAAGAACGCAATAATGACTAACGCCCGAGTCAATCCAGACATCCAGGATATCCTGCACCTTGGCGTAGTCATTGGCCTCGTCCCCGAGAATCTCACGTGGGTCTAGGTCATACCACGCCTGCACACCATCCTGCTCAATTCGCTCCGCCACCTTCTCCATCAGCTCAACCGAATTTGGATGCAACTCGCCGGTGCGCTTATCCACAAACAACGCAATGGGCACACCCCATGTACGTTGTCGTGAAATGCACCAATCCGGTCGCTGCTGCAACATGCTTTCGATACGCGCCTGCCCCCAGTCCGGTATCCATTGTACTTTTTCTGCTTCTGATAACGCCTGTTCTCGGAGACCGGCTTGCGTCATACTGACGAACCACTGGGGGGTGGCCCGGAAAATGATCGGGATTTTGTGACGCCAGCAGTGCGGATAGCTATGCTGTATGGCTTCTTGCTTGAGCAGATAGCCCCGCTCATGCAAAAGTTCAATAATGGCCTGATTGGCCGAAAAAACGAATTCTCCAGCGACATAAGGGACGTCTTCTGCGAATACACCGTCATCGTTCACTGGGTTGTCAACCGGCAAATTGTATTGCTGGCCAATAATGAAATCATCCAAACCATGGGCAGGCGCAGTATGCACCAAACCTGTGCCGGCTTCAGTGGTGACATGGCGGCCTAGAATGACCGGTACCTGCCGCTCTAGGAATGGGTGCGCCAACTGCACGTTTTCAAGATCTGCCCCTTTAAGAAAACCGATAATCTGATAGTCACTGACCTCCCAGCGCGCCATACAGTCAAGTAGTAATGCCTGCGCTACAATTAACCGCCGATGGCCAACTGTCGAATCCTTGGCAGTTTCGACCACCACATAGTCAAGCTCCGGATGCACTGCCACTGCCTGATTGGCCGGCAACGTCCAGGGCGTTGTTGTCCAGATGACGATTTCCAGCGCTCCACCCGCAGGAAATGCCGACATACCTTCGGGCAAGTGAACACGTTCAGAAATTTGCCCTTCGTCAAGGACCGTAAAGGTGACATCAATGGCTGGCGAGCGCTTGTCACGGTACTCGACTTCCGCTTCAGCCAAGGCGCTACGACAGTCTGTGCACCAATAGACGGGCTTAAAGCCACGATGTAAATGTCCATTTTTAACGATTTTAGCCAACGCCCGGACAATGTTAGCCTCATACGAATAGTCCATAGTGCGGTAGGGGTTGGCCCAGTCGCCAAGTACACCCAACCTACGGAAGTCCTGCATTTGTCGCTGAATTTGCGATTCTGCGTAAGCACGGCATTGTTGTCGAAATTCGGCCGGACTGACTTTGGCACCTGGCTTGCCAATTTGTTTTTCGACATTCAACTCAATGGGCAGCCCATGACAATCCCAGCCAGGAACATAGGGGGCATCATAGCCATCCAGCGTTCTGCTTTTGATGACAATATCTTTAAGAATTTTGTTGACAGCATGACCAATGTGGATATCACCATTGGCGTACGGCGGCCCATCATGCAGGATAAATTTTTCTCGACCAGCACGGGCCCGACGAATTTTTTCGTAAACATTTAAAGCCTCCCACCGTGCCAGCATTTCCGGCTCGCGCTTAGCCAGATTGCCGCGCATAGGAAAGTCAGTTTGTGGCAAATTCAACGTCTGTTTATAGTCAGTCATTACTCTGTCACCCGTGATTCCATTTGATTTTGTTCACTGAGAATGGCTCTTGCGGCACGACAATCCGCCTCGATTTGTCGTTGTAGGGCAGCCAACGAAGCGAACTTACTTTCTGGACGTACGCGCGCGATGGGACGCACCCAAAGTCGCTGACCGTACAAATTGTCATCCACATCAAACCAATGCACCTCAAATCGCCATACCCCGCCCGAGACTGTCGGCCTTATTCCAACATTGGCAACGCCTTGCCAAATTTCCGAACGCCCCGGGCGTCCTCCTACCACAGCATAGACACCAGACAGCGGCGGTCGAATTTTTCCCAGACGCAAATTGGCTGTCGGAAAGCCAATTGTACGTCCGAGTCGATCGCCTTGCACTACCCGGCTTTCAAAATACCATTCCCATCCCAAGGCTTGGTTTGCTCGAGCCATCTCGCCGTCTGCCAACCATTGTCTAATTTGACTTGAAGAAACACGCACACCATCGTGAAGAATTGAACTACTCGCCTCCAACGTATAACCATATTGTTTTTGCATGGCTTGCAGCAAGGCGAAATCACCACGGCGACGGTGCCCAAAACGAAAATCATCGCCAATGACCAACGAATGCGCATTCAATCCCTTAATCAAAATAGCTTCCAAAAAACGTTCCGCTTCCATCGTTGCCAGCCGTGACGTAAAGGGGAGTATGACAAGTTGCTGGACGCCCAGCTGCGCCAACCGTTGGGCTTTGATGCGCATGGTCGTTAATCGCGCCATCGGTGACAGCTGCCTGATGTGCGCAAAATACTCCTCCGGCAACGGCTCAAAAGTGACCACCGTCGGCACCAGGCCGTGACGTTTTCCTTGCCGAACCACCGTCTCAATGATCGACCGATGTCCCCGGTGCACACCGTCAAAATTGCCCACTGTGACAATGGAGGCGGCCAGATTCTGTAAATGGGTATAACCGCGAACAATTCGCATGGATGTACTGTCCAATTCGCAAGGCGTCCGATTATACCGATCACCTACGTCGTTGGCGATGCTTTACGCAGTGGTATGCAAATGGGCCGGACGGATGCCCGATACCCACAGACCAACGATGTACACAGCAACCCCGAAAACGCACAGCTTGCTGATTTGCCAAACCCGGTCAATGAGTGCGGCGTGCTGCCACCAGCTCATTTCAGGATTCAGCCAATCGACTGCCAATAACATCATGCTGCTCGCGACGGCTATTTTCAGGCTCCACCTGCCTATGCCAGCTGAAAACGACAATCCGTCTCGGCGCAAAGCCCGCCACAACATTGATGCATTTGCGATGGCCGACAGTGACGTTGCCAGTGCCAGTCCAACATGCCCGAGCCACCAAAATAATGCCAAATTGGCCATCATGTTGATGACCATAGCGCGAATCGCAATCCGTACCGGCGTGCTGGTGTCCTGCCGTGAATAAAACCCAGGCGCCAACACCTTAATCAGCATAAAGGCATTCAGCCCTAGTGTGTATGCCATCAGGCTCGCCGCTGCCTGCGTGGCATCATGAACAGTAAAGGCCCCTCTTTGAAATAACGTTAACAGCAAGGGTTCCGCCAAAATAATCAAACCAACTGCCGCCGGGATCCCCACCATCAGCACCATTCGTATCGCCCAATTCAGCGTTTCAGCAAACGAACCATCGGCAGACTGAGAATATTGACGGGACAAGGTTGGCAATATCACCGTCGCGATACCAATACCAAAAATGCCAAGAGGAAATTCCAACAGTCGGTCCGAATAATAAAGCCAACTGATGCTACCGGTGACTAGGAATGACGCCAAGATGGAGTCGAGCAACAAGTTAATTTGTGTCACGGAAACACCGAACAAGGCCGGCGTGATCAGTTTCAAGATTTTTCGTACGCCAGAATGCTTCCAATCCCATTTAGGTTTTGGCAACAACCCAAGTCGCCACAGGAACGGTAGCTGAAACAAAAGCTGTAGCACACCCGCCACAAAGACAGCCCATGGCAACGCCATCACCGGTTCAGACAAGCTCGGGGCCACCCAAATGGCTGCGACAATCATCGATATGTTCAATAGCACTGGCGTAATGGCCGGCACCGCAAACTGGCCGTAAGTATTCAGAATCCCGCCAGCAAACGCCGTCAGCGAAATAAATAAGAGGTAAGGGAAAGTGATTTTGATCATTAAAGAAAGCAACCAAAACTTTTCCGGCTGCCCCCAAAATCCCATGCCAAACAAACCAGCCACAGCAGGCGAACCGATAATGGCGAGACAGGTCAATATCAACAGCACCCCACCTAAAGTGCCAGCCACCCTATCAATCAGGGCCTGCACCCCCGGCTTTCCATCTTGCACCAAAGTTTCGTTCAAAACTGGCACAAATGCCTGTGCAAACGCGCCCTCTGCAAATAGGCGTCGAAGAAAATTGGGGATTTTTTGTGCGAGTAGAAAAACGTCAGCATGCGCAGACGCACCGACAAGGTGTGCCAGCACGACATCTCGCACCAACCCAAGAACGCGTGAGACGAGCGTCATGAGACTGACAACACCACCCGCTTTAAAAAGACTTTTAGACATGCAGCTTAATCAGGTTGTCTGGCTTTCAATCTGTGTGCGAATAAGTTCGATAATTTGATAAGCGCGTTCTTCATCAATATTCTGCCCTTCAATCACTGAACGACGAAAAGAGAATGCGCCAACCCACCCCGACGCCTCAACGACCGCGACAGTCAGATTCTTGTTCAAGATGTAATACAGCGGACCAACAATCAAACCAATCAAAGCAGGCATTAACAGAACAGTCAACAACAACGCCGCCTTCCAAGGTTTTTCATAGCCATAAAATGCGGAAGTGATCGATTTCATTGGAATCACCCGAATCTGCTTGCCCGCCAGAGAAGAAGATACAAAGCGAATCACATCATCTTTGACCTCGACCTCAACCGTCGCGTCAATACGCAGAAGCGACAAAATCCAAGAGATCAAACCACCCTCTCTCCCAACCAGGTGAACATAATTACCATCTTTATCCGGCGTTTTCGACGCATACCATTTTTTTATCACCAAAGACATTCATTCTCCCCCTTCCTGTTATGTATTGCGACATGCATATCGCCCGGCATGGTAGAAGCTTATCGCCACACGGTCAATTTTGAAAAATTCGTTCTTGACATTCATTGACGAACTGGATAGCCTCGCTCGGCGACTGTTTCAAGGCTATCCTCATGCGAAAGCGGAGGAGCGCAAAGCCACCGGTCTAAGGGTATTTACCTATGACAGCGGAGCTGCCGGTCGGAAATCTTTCCCCAGATATTCCAACAGGGCAGCTTCCATACGAACATAACGGAGGTTGCCAACGATGAAAAAATTCCTTTATATCCCCCTGTTTGCATTCAGCATGTTACTTGCCCTGCCAAGCCAAGCAGCGAATATCGAACGCACTGTCCAGACCCTTTGTGACTATGCAAAAACAAATAACCGCAGCGCCATCCGCAAGCGCCTTAAGGAAGCAAGAATCAATTTGAAGGCTGTGTACGATGCCATACAATGCGGCGCTGGCAAGGGTTTTGAAGGGGGCTCTCTGTTAAAAACCGCAACATTCTTTGGCGCGGAGCATGTTGCCAAGTTTCTTATCATTCGCTTGGGCGAAAAGGGATTAAAAAATTTGGAAGATCCAAACTTTGCCCAATGGGGACACAATTTGATCGCCAGTGGCAAGACGCCAAAACCAGCAGCCGTTAAGAACATCATCGAAAAATACCGTGAAAAAACGGCCAGCTAGCCACCACTCATACTCTTATTAAGCTATCCTTTGTACAAACCATCTCAATTGGCCAGGAGGGTTTGTGCAAGGGATTCTTATCACAGGCGGAACCGGCTTTATCGGCTCCGCATTGATACGTGATTTGATGGCCCTCAATCATCAAATCACTGTATTAACCCGCTCACCGGAAGCGCATCGCACGAAATTTCCCGAGCAGGTACGGCTTGTAGGGAACTTGGCAGATATCGACCAACAAATCGACAGTGTCGTCAATCTCGCTGGTGCGAATCTCTTTGCTAGGCGCTGGACAACCCATTACAAGCAATGTCTGAGACAAAGTCGCATTGAACTTACGCGCCAATTAGTGGCGTGGATGGAAGCCCAGGCCTCACCGCCTCATACTTTGATTTCTGGTTCGGCTGTCGGCTATTACGGCGATCGTGGTGATGCGGAATTGACCGAACGTGCTCCCGCAGGCTTCGACTTTGGCGCGCAACTGTGTCGGGACTGGGAGGCAGAAGCAAACGCTTATAAATCAGGTCGCGTGGTTTGTATTCGCACGGGTATTGTGCTCGGCAATGGTGGTGCCCTCAAACAAATGCTGCCACCGTTTAAATTCGGATTGGGTGCCATTCTCGGCTCTGGAAATCAATATTGGCCGTGGATCAGCCTGGCTGATGAAGTCGCCGCCATCCGTTGGATCATGGACAATGAGACGATGATCGGGCCGGTAAATCTGACCGCCCCAGAACCCGTACCACAATCCGTTTTTGCCAAAACCTTAGCCAGACAACTTCGACGGCCGTGTTTTCTTAACATGCCCGCGAGCGTCTTGCGACTCATCGTTGGCGAAGCCAGCGAAATCCTTCTGGCCAGTCAACGATGCGTGCCTGAGGTGTTAATGGAACATGGTTTTCGGTTTCAATACCCTAGTCTCACGCAAGCCCTGAAAAGCCTTTTGTAAGCCTTATTGGCGTAACCCCGTTCCCTTATGCAAGAGCCAAAGCGCCCAGCTTGCAAGCAATACGATAAAGGCCACGCACATGCCAATGGACGTCCAAACTGGCACGTCTGACTGCCCTAAAAAGCCGTAACGAAATCCATTGACCATATAAAGTATTGGATTAAATAACGACACCTTCTGCCAGAATTCGGGCAGTAGTTGTATGGAATAGAAGACACCGCCAAGATACGTCAACGGCGTCAGTACAAACGTTGGCACAATCGAAATGTCATCGAATTTTTTGGCAAAAATGGCGTTAATGAAGCCGCCGAGCGAAAAGGCGGTCGCGGTCAACAAAGCGAGCACGACCACCACCCACAGGTGGGCGATACTGATGTCGACAAAGAACAGGGCAATCGAGCTGACGATCAAGGCAGTGATCGCGGCGCGACACACTCCGCCGGTCACATAACCAAGCAATACGATCGCATTCGGCACCGGTGCGACCATTAACTCTTCGATATGTCTCTGGAATTTCGCGCTGAAAAATGATGAAACGACATTCGAATAGCTGTTGGTGATAACCGACATCATAATCAGGCCTGGCACAATGTACTCCATATAACCAAAGCCAGCCATATCACCGACTCGTGATCCAATTAATGTGCCAAAAATGACAAAGTACAATGTCATTGTGATTGCTGGCGGCACCAATGTTTGCAACCAGATGCGCATAAAACGCGTGATTTCTTTAATCACAATGGTTGTCAGGGCAATGCGATAAGTCGTGAACTTGCTCATGAGCTCGCTTCCACCGTTTTTCGCTGAATCAGGCGAACAAACAACTCTTCCAATCGGTTTGCTTTGTTGCGCATTGAGATGACTCGAACGCCTTTTCCATCCAGCAAAGCAAACAACCGATTCAGGCCAATATGCTTTGGCACATCAACTTCGATGCAATGTTCATCCCGATAACGGAAAATAAATTCACCCAGTTCATCAACTTTCGGACTTTTCTCATCCAAATCAAGCACAAACGTCTCTACA
>RFGJ01000277.1 GCA_003696665.1 Gammaproteobacteria bacterium
CTGGAGGTGCGGACGGTGATCGGCATCTTCGACTGGGAGCGGGAAATCCGGCAGACCGTTCGTCTGGACATGGAAATCGCCTGGGACATTTCCCGCGCCGCGGCCAGCGATCGCATCGAGGATACGCTGGACTACAAGGCCGTGGCCAAGCGGCTGATCGCCTTCATCGAAGGCTCCAGCTTCGGTCTGATCGAAGCGCTGGCCGAGGCCTGTGCGAACATCGTGATTGAGGAGTTCGGCGCGCCGTGGCTGCGGCTGAAGCTGTCCAAGCCGTTACATTATCTGGGGATGGAGTCCGCATCGGTTGTTATCGAACGTGGAGCTGACAATGAGTGAGATTGTGGTTCGATTTATAGGCACGGGTGACTCCGAAAGTCTTAATTACTATAACACAAACATGCTTGTTTCCACGCGAGCAAAAAACCTGCTTGTTGATTGTGGTTGGACTGCCAAGCAGGCCTTGCGTGACCATGGGCTTACCATCAAGGATATTGATGCCATATTTATTACGCATGTCCATGGTGACCACGTGTTCGGCCTGGAGCGCTTTGGTTTTGAGAGTCGCTATGTGCATGGAGGGCATCGGATCAAGTTGTATGTTCCGGAGAGTGTGCTTTATCCGTTGTGGCATGAATGCCTGAAGGGGTGCATGGGGTATTCAAGCGATGGAAAAAATGATATGGATGATTTTTTCGATGTTATCCCTGTCAGCGAGCGGTTTTTTTGGGAAGGGCTGGACTTCGAAGTGTTCCCAACCACGCATACTGTGGGGAAGCCCTCATTCGGCATTCGGCTTCCATACCGTTTTACCTTCACGTCGGACACGAATGCGATTCCGGAACTGAGCCGGATTGTTCAGGATGATCCCTATGTATTTCACGATGTGTATCTTTCCGGTGACTCCCATCCGGCGCATGCCACGGCTCCGGAATTGAGGCGTCTGTATTCACCAGAGTTGCTCAGGCGCATTTATGCAATCCACTACGGCGATGACATCATTGATCAATTACATAAGCTGGAAGGCTTTGCCGGATGGGTTCGGCAGGGAGAGTTGTTCAAATGGTAAAAAAGGGCATATGCATTGATTTTCTACAGGATGCGGGATGCGGGCTTCTGTATCTTCCAGACGAATTGCCTGGATCGCGCATTGTCTTTGTGCATTTTCGGGATGTTGAGCCTCGCCGTGGTTGGCAGGGACTCGAGCAGGGGGAGATGGTTGAATTATGTTTAAGTCAGAAGAAGGGTGAGCAGTTTCATCGCCCCTTTGCAGCTACCGGTGGTTGCGAAGAAAACGGTAGGGAAGGGTTTGTTCGCGTCCTGGAAGAAAAGCAATCCGCATTATATTTTTGCAAGTTTGGTAAAGAGGCCGATTTTCCTAAAGACAATAAAGACAAGCAGTTGGTATTGACGGGGGAAGTCCCACGCGGTTGGCAACCGGATGAGCAATTCCTGAAAAGTAGCGGGGACGTAATTTTTGCTCGCTGTGTATGGGATGGGCCTGCCAATTTTGCATCTTGGAAAGTTGGCGGGGACCTAATCTTTCTAGGATGTAAGTTTCGCGATGCCTTTACCTTGAGAGAGGCTCGGATCGATGGGGCTGTTCATATGGAAGGTTGTGATTTCTCGGGAGCCGGAGGCGCGAGCTTTCGGGGGTTGCAGGCGCAGGCGCTTTATTTCGACTTTGGGGTTCGTGGCCCGAGGGACATGGTGTGGCTGAATGAGATGCACATTCAGGGGAATATTGTCGTGGGCGGCATGTTTCCTGGATCGATCCAAGTGATGCGCATCCAGGACAACCGAGTGAAATCAACCACGGCCGACAAGAATGAGTCCCTTGATCGCGCTTGTTTCAAAGGGATGTTTCTGGGGAAGGAATTTTACAGAAGCCAGAGCATTAACCGAACCGAAATACAGGGGCGGCTTGAAATTCATGGCCTTGGGCACGGTGAAAGAATTCACATCGAAAATGTGGAACTGCAGGACATTGAGTTGACCGGATTGACAGGGGGAGTGGATTTTATCTGTCAACGATCGAAATTACGGGGCAATCTGTTATTGCGTAACATGAATGAAAACGAGATGAAATCCATGAATTTGCAGGGGACATATATTGAGGGTCACTTCGCATTGGAGCGTGTTCGATTCGATACTGAACTGAATATGGACGATGCCACGGTCGAAAGGGTGATGCGGATGCATCAGGTGAAATTTGCAGAGGGTGGAGGCCTCAAAATGGCTCGCCTCAGTGTGGGGCGGCTCGTGATGGATGATTTTTCCGCCTTGTATGGAGACAAGCGCGAATTTTCGATTCTGAATGCGCCTCGCTTTTTCATGCTGCAAAGGGAGTCTGCAGATAAGGGTGTCCAAGCTGTCGAACTGGTGCAGGAATATGTGTTGCTGAAGAATCTATTGGCCCAGGAAGGGCAACTTAAGCTGGAAGACGAGGCATACTTCAATATGCGGCGCCATGACCACAAGGGAAAGGGATTGGGATACCTTCTGATGAATTACATATTCGGTTGGGGTGTTCGTTTGACGAACATTGTTCTCTCCGCCGGCATCATGATTGTCATCTTTGCCTTGGCTTTTTCTTTCATGCGGCCCGCGGGTTCATGGCACGATGCAATATTGTTGAGCGTGCAGGCTATGTTCATGGCGTTTTTTGGCGAATGGAGGCCCGAGATTGTCGCTGGCATGCCGGTCAGTTGGGTTGCGACCCTGGAGTCCGTGTTGGGCGTGATCTTCGTGACGGTTTTTGTGGGCGCTTACGTTCGGAAATTGTTGCGGTGATGCAACGGCTGCTGTTCGCCTTGGGAAGCAATGTCAGGCCCGGCAGGCATGTCCCGTGGGCGATTGAGAAAATGGCGGCGTCCTTCTCTTGTCTGATTGTCGGCAAGTTTTACAGGACCCGGCCGATGGCGATCAAATCGTGTCGAAGGTTCTGGAATGGAGCGGTTCTGGCGGAAAGCCGGATGAGCGTTTCCGAAATTAAAAGGATGCTCTGTGCTTGGGAAAGAGAGAGTGGAAGGGACCGTTCGCATCCAGACTGTAGCTGGCGCGACCGGACGCTGGATATAGACATTCTGTGGTCTGATTGCTCGGGATGGATTACGCCGAGGGAGGCGATTGAGAAAACGCCATATTTGGCCTTGCCCGCCACAGCATTGCTGCCGATCAAATGGTCACGGATCAGCAATACGAGAGTATTGAATTACAGTCCCGCATGTTTCATTGCCTGTGGGAAGCTGCTTGGATTGCGTCCGGTGCGACTGAAATGAAACTGTTTCTCGTCAGGCATGCGCAAAGTCTTGCAAATAGGGAGGCCGGGTGTTGGGCTGACCCTCCGTTGACGGCCTTGGGTGTTCGCCAAGCCAGATGCACGGCCGCTTGGCTCTCCCGACATGAGTTCAGGCCGGAAATTCTTCAGTCGAGATCAGAAAGGTTCGCGGCTGACGTGGTGTATTCATCGCCTATGCGAAGAGCAATTGAAACATCGGCCGAAATCGTTCGCGTTCTTGACGCCCCTCTGGTGGTGGATGCAAGGCTCTTTGAGGTGGGCGGGATGGGTTGTGGCGGAATTGGAGTGTGGGGTGGGTTGCCCAGGCTTGAGATTGAGAAGCGGTTTAAGGGAGCTGGCGTTGGTTTTACGGGTGGGTATCATCAGATGGGATGGTGGTTTTCTTCTTGTCCGGAAAGCTTGGATGCAGCCTTTTCGAGAATTTCGGCATGGTTGCGGGAAATGAAAGGCCGGCACGGCGAGGATGTCGTGTTGGTTGTTGGTCATGGCGCACTGTTTGATTTGTTGGCAGCAGCTGCCTTTGGTTGGAAGAGAAAAATCTGGATGTCGATGGAAAATGCTGCCGTAGCCCGAATTGATTATGATGGAAATGAGTGGAAATTGGTGTTTTGGAATCAATGCGATCATCTAAGCGGCATGCACAGTTATTAGTTGTATGACTAACCTTCTTTCCACACATTCTGATTGAGGATAGATTTGGGAAGAAGGAGGCATGAGATGGGCAATCTGAATGCACAGGAGAAGCTGGCGC
>RFGJ01000278.1 GCA_003696665.1 Gammaproteobacteria bacterium
GATATCTATCTGGACTTACCTGTGACACCGTGGGAGGCAGCTTTGGGTGCACAGGTTGAGGTGCCGACCTTGGATGGACGTGTGCGCATGAAGATCCCGGCGAATGCCAGAACCGGTCAGAAGCTCAGAATTCCAGACCGAGGACTAGGAAGAGGCGCTCGTGGCGATCAGTACGTGGTGCTCAAGATGATCAACCCGCCGGTGGAAAACGAAGCACAGAAGGCGGCCTATCGAAAATTAGCAGAGATCTACCAAGGGTTTGATCCAAGGGCTGACCTCGGGAGGAAGGGATAATGAACGAGCGACGAGTGGTTGAGTGGCTTAACGAAGAAATGCGTCTAACGTTGTCTGAGCTTCGCGATGCGCTTGCCGTATCGGACGCGACGTGGGAGGCTTTGGTTGACGAGGGAATTGTCGATCCTGTTTGTGACCAGTTCACTGGTCTTGATTTGCGCCGCGCGCGCCAGGCAATTGTGTTGCACGAGCAGCTGGAGATCAATTGGGCCGGGGTGGCCCTGATTCTTGAACTGCTGGAGCGGATTCAGCAACTGGAAGCTAGACTAGCGAGTATGGGTTACCATTGACAGTGTGCTCAAGGTTTGGGGCGTTTATTGATGTCGTCGGCCATCTTATTGAGTTCGTTCATGACGTTACTTCGCTCAATGGCGTCTGCCGCAGACTGTTTCAGAATAATGATCGCAATGCGACGATTGATTGGATTGTGGGGGTTTTTGGGATCAAGCAAGACCGAGTCGGCCAATCCTTCGACGCGAGCGATTCTGTCGGGCGGCAGGCCACCCCTGACCAATTCGCGCCGAGCGGCATTGGCCCGATCGGCCGACAACTCCCAGTTTGAGTAGTTGGGACGTCCAAGATAGGGGATTCGGTCGGTATGGCCGGTAATGCTGACCTTGTTAGGCACATTACGGATGACCTCGGCCAGCCTTCTTAGTATGGCCGCCGCAAAGGGTTTTAAGCGGGCGCTCCCGGCCTCAAACATTGGCCGATTGGTCTTATCGAAAATTTGTACGCGCACGCCATCCGGTACGATATCCACATAAATTTGTTCTTTGATGTCTCGAAATCTCGGCGAACTGGCCACAAGCGCTTCAAGTTGTTCTTTCAACGCTTCCAGGCGCTCTTGTTCTTTTTGGGCCGCCAGTTCTTCAACTTTACTTTCGTCGATATCGGGTTTGGGGGTTGATGACGTTTCCATCGGGCTATCCAGTTTCGGTGCCTGCATTTCAATCACAGCACTATCTGCGCCACCTGGCCCCACGATGGCCCCGCCGGGATCCTTAAAATAGCCGGAAATATAGCGCTTTTGCTGGGGCGTTGCGTTGTTTTGTAACCACAAGACGAGGAAAAACGCCATCATTGCGGTGGCAAAATCAGCAAATGCGACTTTCCATGACCCACCATGATGGCCTTTGGCCTGTGGGCGTTTTTTCTTCACCACAATGAGTGGCTGTTTTTTGTTATCGTTGTTATTCGCCATGGCGAATACGATTCTCTAGAGTTTCGAACGAGGGCCTTATCGAATACGGGATTGCTTTACGGCCAAATTCGACGGCTACTTGTGGTGGCATGCCATTGATTGTGGCGATCAAGGCTGCTTTGATCACGAGAAAATAATTGACCTGATCGTGTGCCCGTTTTTCCAAGGCTTGGCTAATTGGACCAACAAAACCATAGGCCATGAGAATGCCAAGAAAGGTGCCCACCAGTGCCGCAGCGACATGTACACCAAGCTCATTTGGTGGCCCGCCGAGCGATTTCATCGTAATCACAATGCCAAGTACAGCGGCGACAATACCAAACCCTGGTAGGGCATCGGCAACTTTGGCCACCGCATGCGCGGGTTGCGCGGCTTCTTCTCGGATACTGTCGATCTCGACATCCATAAGGTTGTCCAATTCGAACGGAGACATATCACCCACCACAATCATTCGCAAATAGTCGCAGATAAAATCTCTGGTTTCGTGATCACGCATGACCAACGGGTACTTTGTGAAGATGTCGGAACTTTCTGGTTCATCGACATCTGACTCGATGGCAATCAAACCATCCCGCCTGATTTTGTTAAACACTTCAAACAGCATCGCGAGCGTTTCGAGGTAAAGCGCACTGTTGTAGCGGCTTTTGAAAAGCAGCTGGGGGATGAGTTTGAATACCGAAAGTACGATTTTCGGCGGATTGGCGATGACAAAAGCGCCAAATGCAGCGCCTCCAATGATGATCAGTTCAAAAGGTTGCCATAGCGCCGCCAGTTCGCCATGGGATAGGACATAACCGCCGAGAACCGACGCGATCACGATAATAAAGCCAAAAATCAGGCCCATAAGCGTATCGTTTGTATGTGTGATGTATTTAAAAGTAGCAGAAATTGCGAGATTTACTTCATGGCTTCGTCTGCGACGGATATAATCATCGGGCTTTATGAGTCTTTGAGGAGAGGTTTCCCTTTGTCTTTAGAAGTCATCAAAGTGTGGTCTCAATACTTACTTCCGCAAATTACGCTCACCCGACTTGCTGGCTGGGCGGCCAACCGCAAGCTAGGGGCTTTCGGACGTCGTGTCGTGCGCTGGTTTGTTCGCCACTATGGCGTGGATATGAGCGAAGCGGTTGAGCCATCGATCGAGGCCTATTCGACTTTTAATGAGTTTTTCACACGTGCCATCGATCTCTCCAACCGTCCCCTGTGTGATGAGCCGTTTGTGGCCTCTCCAGCCGATGGTGCGATCAGTCAGTTCGGACCCATCGAGCACGAGCGTTTGATTCAGGCGAAAGGGCGCAACTTTCAGTTACAAGATTTATTGGCGGGTGATGAAAAGGCCACACAGACGTTTGCGCATGGTCAATTCATGACGATTTATCTGTCGCCACGGGACTATCATCGCGTGCATATGCCACTTTCAGGGCGACTAACCGAAACGGTCTATGTTCCGGGCAGACTGTTTTCGGTGAACCCATTGACAGCGCAGTATGTACCGAATCTGTTTGCTCGCAATGAACGCCTGATTTGTTATTTTGAGACCAATGAAGGGCCGATGGCGATGATTCTGGTTGGGGCGACGATTGTCGGGAGTATCGCGACGGTATGGGGGGGAGTGGAAGTGCCCCCACGAAGCAAATCAGTGATACGTCGTGCTTTTGAAAATGGTCCGGAACTGGCTAAAGGCGAGGAAATGGGACGCTTTCAGCTGGGCTCCACTGTGATTATGTTATTTCCTCAAAACTCGGTATCGTGGCTTTCGGATTTGCGACCCGGGCAAGCGGTCAAAGTGCGGCAAGCCCTCGCCGAAAGGCGGTCATGCTCGTGACCAGGGAAAGGCGAGCACGTCCTCGATCGTTTGACTGTCGGTCAGGCACATCATCAATCGGTCGAGACCCAGCGCAACCCCCGCACATTCAGGCAGCCCATGGGATAAGGCTTCCATAAACCAAGGATCGATGCGTCTTTCCGGCTTGCCGCGGGCCTTGCGCTGCTCGTTATCGCTGGTAAAACGTTGCCATTGTTCATCTGGATCGCAGAGCTCCCAATAACCGTTGGCCAATTCCACACCTTTCCAGTACACCTCGAACCGGTGGGCAACGCGCGGGTCCTGTCGGTTGATACGGGCCAGCGCGGCTTGCGAGGCCGGATAGTCGGTCACAATGACCGGATGCGACTGGCCCAGATCGGGTTCAATGCCAAGGCTAAAGAGCACTTGCAGCGCATCATCACGACCGAGCCCTTGCGGAAGCTGGCCGAAATGTTGCTGGGCGGTTTCAAGCAATGTGTCATCGGTCACGCTCAGCGGGTCGAGACCGAAGTGATCGACAAAGAGTGTCTGGTAGCTGATAAAGACGGCTGGTGGCGCATTGGCCACTTCTTGCAGAAACGCATCCACTTCTTTGGCGAGTTCGCGATCATCGAAATTGAGGCGATACCATTCGAGCAGCGAAAATTCAGGGTTGTGCCGTCGCCCTTGTTCCTCCGCACGAAATGCCCGAAAAATTTGAAAGCAGTCCCCTACACCAGCGGCGAGTAAGCGTTTCATCGCGTATTCTGGCGACGTCTGTAAAAAGCCTTGGCCGACACTGGCTCCGGAGGCGCAGATTGGCTCCAAATGCAAGTCGGTGACGCTGTGGTGGCATAGAATGGGTGTTTCTACTTCGAGTATGTTCCGTGCTTGAAAAAATGCACGGACATCGGCCAGCAATTTGGCACGGCGCCGAAGGGTATCTATCGAGGCTGTTGGCGGCCAATCGGCCGCCGCAAGCTTATTCTTTGACACGAGAAACGTATTCGCCCGTGCGGGTGTTGACTTTGATTTTTTCGCCAATTTGAACAAAGAGTGGCACGTTGACGACGGCCCCTGTGTTGAGGGTGGCAGGTTTTGAGCCACCGCTGGAAGTGTCTCCTTTAAGCCCAGGATCGGTATCAACCACTTCGAGTACCACATGGTTGGGTGGCGTGACGGCAATGGGATTGCCATTCCATAAAGTGACTTGGCAAATGTCCTGCTCAATCAACCATTTGGCGTTATCGCCCACGGCATTTTTATCGGCGCTGACCTGGTCAAATGTGTTAGGATCCATGAAGAACCAGAATTCGCCATCGTTGTAGAGGTATTGTAAATCAAGGTCGATCACGTCAGCGGCTTCAACACTTTCTCCGCTCTTGAATGTGCGTTCGACGACCTTACCGTTCAGTAGGTTGCGGATTTTGACGCGATTGAAAGCTTGGCCTTTACCGGGTTTGACAAACTCGTTTTCAATGATGGCGCATGGTTCACCATCAATCATGATTTTTAAGCCATTACGAAACTCATTGGTACTATAACTTGCCATGACACATTTCTCTCATATGGGTTCACAACAAAAACCAGCCGGTATGATACCCTTTTTTGACGCCGAACGGCAGTCATCGATTTGGAAGCACGAGCTCAAGCAAGCTTACCGCAGTGTCCGTGAACTGTTGACCGCACTTTCCCTGTCGCCGGAGCGTGTGCCGGAAGTGGTGACCGAGAGCGATTTCCCGCTATTGGTCCCGCGGCCTTTTGTCGCTCGCATGACGCCAGGAGACCCTATGGACCCCTTGTTGCGGCAAGTGCTGCCGGTCTCGGCTGAGCATCAGAAAGTGGCAGGATTTGTGGCGGACCCGTTGGCAGAACATGGCCAACCGACGCCTTGGCTGCACAAATATCGGTCACGTGTCTTGCTGACGCTGACCGGTGGCTGCGCTGTCAACTGTCGCTACTGTTTTCGTCGACATTTCCCTTATCATGCCCATCGAATGGGGAAGATGGATTGGCAACAGTTAGCTGATTTGCTTCATCGGCATCCGGAAATCAACGAAATTATCTTAAGCGGTGGCGAACCGTTACTCGTTGAGGATGCGCAGCTTGCAGAAATTGCAGCTTGGATTGGGCAACAACCTAACATTAAGCGCTGGCGGATCCACACACGCATGCTGGTGGTGATCCCCGCTCGAATTACGTCCGAATTATGCAAGATTTTGAGTAATACTAAACCTTGTGTTGTGGTGCTTCATATCAATCACCCAAACGAGATCGATGCGTCCCTGTGCGAACATCTTCAACCGCTCAGAAAAGCAGGCGTTTGGC
>RFGJ01000279.1 GCA_003696665.1 Gammaproteobacteria bacterium
ACCTGACTGATGTAACGGATAATGCCAGAGCCGCGCGTGCCTACAAGGTTGACTACATTGACAAGAGGAGGCACAGCAAGGTTGAATTGGTTGCCCTGATCCTGGAAGGCAGGATCACTGAAATCAATGTCCATCGCACCATAATTGACCTGCACCTGCCCTCGCCCAATCTCGTACCACTTGTTCACTGCAACAGGATCATTGACAAGCGTCAGGTAGCCGCCAGGAAGCACAGCGTACCAGTCCTCACCGTTGAGCAGACTGATGTATGGACTGTTCTGTATGCGGATTTTGCCTGGCGACTCATTGAGGAGTGTGATAACCGTGCCTCCAGGAAACAACTCCGCAGCATCGTTGTTGGCGGAACCACCAGCAGTCACATTGATGCTCTGTATCGTGCGTGGCGTGGAGGACCGCAACTTGAAGATGTTGCCCATCACAGGCAAGTACAACCTTGTCGTGTTGGTAGAGTCAACAGATTCTGGCGCATTGACGTCAACCGAAATGACAGATTGTGAGACAGGGCCTGAAAACAGACCGCCTGTGGAGGGCACATAGCCTGCCTGATCAAAAGGTATCTGATCCCCCCAATAAAATACAGGCGCTGCTACAAGGATGTCCACCGTGTCCGAATTGAGCGCTGGATCGTTGAACAAGGTCAGGTAAACGAGAAAGACACTGTTGTCCTGGTAGTTCTGGAATACGCCTCCTACGTAATTCCATTTTCCAGATATGTACGGGAACTCGCTACCTACCGTCCTGTTCGTTCCGCCTGGATTGCTTGTGTAAATCCATTGGGCCGCATTTTCTGCGTCACTAAATACCCAGGCACCAACCGTAAAGAACTCACCATGGTGGTACTTCCAGTCCTCAAACGGCTGCTGAAACAGACGTATCTTCTTGCCTGGCGGAATGCGAAAGCGGATCACATTGAACTCTGGAGGGATGCGACCCGTAGTGTCCTGAAAGTATTCGACAGGAATAGTGTCACCTGTGTAGGTTGTGTACAAGCTGCTACTGAAATCAGCCAAACCAATCTGAAAGCCTGGTAGCTCATACCTGTTGCTGTCGTTAACAGCAAGGCCACTCAAAGCCGTATTGATGAACCGGTTGGAACTGATTGCATTAGGGTATGCATTCTTTGGACTCCGCGTCTTCACAATGTTGGC
>RFGJ01000280.1 GCA_003696665.1 Gammaproteobacteria bacterium
CAGGTTCGCTCACAAACCTGTTTTATTCGGGCAACATGAGCATTGGCGGCACGGGCAAGCTTGTCATGAGTGACAGCATCAACAATCGAATCATGGCGGCCAATCCGGGAGGCTATATTCTGACCAATGGCGCGGGCCACACGATTCAGGGCGCGGGCAACTTGCTCTTCAATACAGGCGGCATGGTGAACAAGGGCATCATCATCGCGGATCAGCCCAAGAATCCCCTGATCATCGATCCGGATGCCAAGGGGGTTGTCAATCGAGGGAAACTCATTGCGCGAGGCCTTGGGGGACTACAGATATATTTTGGGCCGTTCACGACTTCTGGGCAGGTGAGTGTTGCTGCAAAAAGCACGCTGAACAGAAAGGGCGATTATACTCAGACCGGTGGCGTAACCATCGTAAACGGCGCCCTCACGGCTACCGGACTGATTCAACTGCAGGGGGGCATGCTCAAAGGCAATGGCACGGTGAGCAGTGTCAACAATACAGGCGGCGGCGTGGCGCCCGGGATTGCGGCTGGCATTCTGCATGTGAATGGCAATTACACGCAGGGCGCGGGAGGCAGACTGATCAGCGAGATTGGCGGCCTGACTGCCGGGAGTCAGTATGATCAACTGCTCATCACGGGCAGAGCGACCCTGTTTGGAGGTCTGACGGTGAGGCTGGCGGGTGGATTTGTGCCTGCGGTGGGCAACACGTTCACGGTTCTGACCGCGACCGGAGGTATCAGCGGGAGGTTTGATCCCGCCAAAATTGTTCTGCCGGTTTTGGGCGCGAATAGTTTCAAGATTGTTTATACCGCCAATTCGGTTGTGCTGAAGGTTGTGGCCGGTCATCCGCCGGCGCCCACAGCAAAGCCGATCGTGACGCCGGAAGATCAAGCGGCGGCGACCAAGGTTTTTCCGAATGATCCGGATGTGGGCAACACGCATACCTATGCTGTGACGACGGCGGCCGCCCATGGCAAGGCGAGCGTGAACGCCGCCGGGCTGGTCACCTACACGCCAAACCTGAACTTCAATGGCATGGATTCATTTGTGGTGACCGTTACGGACAATACGGGCCTGTTTGGCACGGTCAAAATCCTAGTTACGGTCACTCCAGTGAATGATCCTCCGACGGCTACCTCGGCCAGTATCACGACAAAAGAGGACACGACCAGTGCAGGCGTGACGCCGAGCGTGACAGATGTGGACATTGCCACGAACGGGGATACGCATACGTTCACGATTCTAACGCAACCAGCGCATGGATCGGCGAATGTCATAGGCAACAAGTTGTTCTATACGCCGAGCCTGAACTACAACGGTGCGGATAGCTTCACCTAC
>RFGJ01000281.1 GCA_003696665.1 Gammaproteobacteria bacterium
ACACCTGGTGCATCGGCACGGGGCGCTGCCGTGATGCCATAATCGGCCGCCAATGCCACAATGGCTTGTTCGATTGCCGATACGAAAGCCCGTACGCCCATCTGCTTCCGACGCAAGTCAACCATCAGATAGGCCACCTGTTGGCCTGGCCCATGGTATGTGACTTGTCCACCCCGATCGACCTGAATGACAGGGATGTCGCCCGGATTTAATATGTGCTCTGCTTTTCCCGCTTGCCCCTGAGTATAAACAGGATCGTGCTCCACCAACCAAATTTCGTCCGGTGTCTCATCATCCCGCTGATCGGTATAGCGACTCATCGCTTCCCAGACCGGTATGTAGCTTTGTCGACCAAGTTGACGAAAAAAAACGGATGTAGTCAGCACGTGGACGTCCCAGTGGAAAGGTTTTGCGGGATTCTAACAACCGGCGTCCCTTAGGCCAAGGTTTCTTCACTCATCCGCACAATCACGCGATTTTTACCACTTCGCTTAGCTTCATATAAGGCGTCATCAGCACGCTTCAAGGCGCTTTCCTGAGTATCTGACGCAGTCACCACTGTGGCGCCGATACTGACCGATATTGAGAGTGGTTCTGAACAAACCTGCATAGGCTGACTGGCGATGATCTTGCGAATTTTTTCGGCAGTTTCACGCACTGTACTGCTATCAGCAGAAGGCATCATGATAACAATTTCTTCACCACCCCATCGCGCCACGAGATCGCTGCTTCGCATGCTTCTCCGTAGAATAGCGGCAATCTCCATCAGCACCCGGTCGCCCACATCATGTCCAAAGGTGTCGTTGATGCGTTTAAAGTTATCAATATCGAGAATCATCAAGCCAAACTGGCCACCGTACCGCTTGATTTCACTGAGCTTCTGGACAAAGTATTCTTTCGCCGCTCGACGATTCAATAATTGCGTCAATTCATCTGTCCGAGCAAGCTTTTGCACTCTCGCCGTCAAGCGCAATATTTCGTGCTCAGCAGCTTCACGATCGCTGGCATGGATATACGTCAGAAATGTAAGCGCTACAGAACCGGCTAAGAATCGCGTCCGAATGTCCATGGGATAATCAACAACCAACCATGCTGCATCGGGCCATAACAAACTCACTGCCGCCCCACCAATCATCAGGGCATTCACCATCGCACCGATTCTCGCTCCAAAAATGAAATAGGGTATGGGATAAAATACAAAACACCAAAGATAGCCAGTGCCGTGATAGGCGCCAGTCAAAAGAAGGTAAAAATAAAAGCTCACAATCGACGCACCAGCCCACCACTGGGCAAGTAACAACTTGCCGCCCCGTTCTACATAGATGGAAAATCCACTCACCATCACGGCATAGAACGCTAGCACATGCCCAAGCGCAGTGTCACCGCGCCAGTAAGCCATCACAGTAAATATCGACAAAAAAAACGCTCCTGCCCGAGCAAAGTGGACAATTGAAAGACGCGTATAACGTCGGGAGCCCAAAGGAGTATTGTTCATCAAAACCATTATCATGACATCACTGTCATCT
>RFGJ01000282.1 GCA_003696665.1 Gammaproteobacteria bacterium
CTGCGTTCCCTTGTTGCAAGCTTTTCGAAATCGATATCGCCAAAGTTGGGTTGAATCTGATAACTCACCTTTCCTTTATGCGTTCGAAAAAAAGCAAAAGGATTCTTTGCCTCAGAGTTTTCATGTCGGGCACACTTTTGCCACTTCAGGAAAAAATTGTCAGGATTGACACCCTGCAGGGCATCACGAGAATCCTTTGGCAGACATGTTTTTTTCGGATCAAAGCTGTCCATGATATTTGTTTTTGAGTTACTTCCACCAGGTTGAGCCACCGCAGGCGAATGTGAATAAAGTACTTTCCCGTCATGAGCCACCAACTTGGACAACGCACCTCCCGCACGTTCAAACTGACACGAAGTCCCGTTTAAGGAATCATCCTCTGGCTGCCAGCCGGTTACAGACAAAACCCCGGTTTTGCCACTTTTCTTGGAGTACTGGATTTCAGCGTGAAACCCTTTTCGCGTCTTTTTTATAATCAGAACACCCTCTTCCATGGTTTCACAGCTTTAAATATCCTCACTTTCTCCCTCAATTAATCCTTCGGAAAAACGACGCATCCAATTAAGCAGAGCCAGAACTTCGTTGGTCACTGCACGGTATTGGGCACTATCCAATTCGGTTAAGGCATTTGCGAAAGACTTTTGTCCCAATGACACCAACTGCTTTTCGGTAGAAACCCATTCAGCAAGCTGATGGTAAATCAGTCCCCAAGGAGTATCCTTGCTTGGCTCACCATTCTTTGCCCCTTTCGAAAAAGCAAACGCCACTGCCGCGCCAAGCCCATTGACCTTGATCATCATGGGCATTTTCTTGACATAGGACTTATATTCCTTCTTTTTTGACAGCCTGGCGCCTTCTTCAGCATACCTGTATGCCATGGCTGCGCGGCCTTGTTCGAGCTTGTTTCTGGTTGTCAGACTCATAATTCAACGATTTTAGTGGTTACGATTCCTTTACCCAGTGTTGCATTGGCACCGATCTGCACGACACCGGGGAGGTTTTCTTTGAAAAATGAGAACACTTTCTCTTCTTCCATCCCATCCTTCCTGAATTCGTCCGATGACAAGACGAGTGTGTAAAGCACACTTTCCGCAGGCAAATATTCTTCATTGAAAAGAGCACCTTGGGCAACAGTTCCGGTTTCGTTGTCAATTTTGGTACGAGTAACTACCTCTGTGCTTATGTTTACAAAATCCCGGAAATCGTCGTCAGGCAAAACCACAATATCCTTTTTGATCTTTTCAGACCAATAGGAACCGTCGTTTCCAAAAAGCTGCTCGGCCAACCAGTCCGGGAAATCTGTTTTCTTATCGCCATATTTCACCTGTGTCACCCCATTCAATTCGTTGGAAATTTCGAAAGTGAATTCTTCAAGGATCACCTTGTCCCCATTCACCTTTACCGAAGCATCCGGGTTAAAAAGGTACACCTTATTGGGTTCAATAAATTCTGCATTCAGGTCTACGAATTCAAAATCCCCTTTAGCAAGTTGCATGTCCAGAGTAAATTGCTTGAGCACTTTCAGAGAAGTTACCCATGCAAAAACCCCTTTCATACTTTTCACAGGAAACAGCAAAAGACGAGCATCCGTAAAGCCGATGGCGCCAGCAAAGCGAGTAAGATCCTTATCCCCTTCACCATTCTCGAATCGGCTTTTGACGCTATTTGAAAGACCGTCCTCATCGTAACCGAACACTCGCTGGA
This sequence comes from Gammaproteobacteria bacterium, assembly GCA_003696665.1. Lineage (NCBI taxonomy): Bacteria > Pseudomonadati > Pseudomonadota > Gammaproteobacteria > Gammaproteobacteria bacterium. The sequence continues at coordinate 1,705 of RFGJ01000282.1, forward strand.
TTTTTTCCCAG
>RFGJ01000283.1 GCA_003696665.1 Gammaproteobacteria bacterium
AAAGGTGGCTTTACGGTCGACATCAACGGTATTCGTGCTTTCTTGCCAGGTTCTTTGGTCGATGTGCGACCGGTTCGTGATACCAGCTATCTTGAGGGCAAAGAGCTTGACTTCAAGGTCATCAAGCTGGATCAAAAGCGCAACAACGTTGTGGTCTCTCGCCGCGCTGTCATTGAAGAAGAAACGGCAGCAGATCGCGAAGCTTTCATTGCGACGCTTGAGGAAGGACAAATTGTTAAAGGCATCGTGAAAAATCTTACCGATTACGGTGCCTTTGTTGACTTGGGTGGCGTTGATGGCCTTCTGCACATTACTGATATGGCGTGGAAACGCGTCAAACACCCAAGCGAAGTGGTTCAAGTCGGTGATGAAATCGAAGTACGTGTGCTCAAGTTCGATCGTGAGCGCAACCGCGTATCGCTTGGCCTGAAACAAATTGGCGAAGATCCTTGGGTGGGTATTGAAGAGCGTTATCCTGAAGGCTCGCGTCTGAAAGGTCGTGTCACCAATATCACTGATTACGGCTGCTTTGTCGAAATTGAAGAAGGTGTTGAAGGTCTGGTACACGTCTCTGAAATGGACTGGACCAACAAAAATATCCATCCGAGCAAAGTGGTCAATGTGGATGACGAAGTCGAGGTGATGGTGTTGGATATTGATGGTGACCGCCGTCGTATCTCCCTCGGTATCAAACAGTGCAAGCCGAACCCATGGAACGAGTTTGCAGCGACGCACAAGAAAGGGGATAAAGTCAAAGGCACCATTAAGTCGATTACGGATTTTGGTGTGTTCATTGGTCTGCCAGGTGGCATTGATGGGCTTGTTCACCTTTCTGATCTGAGTTGGAATGAGCCGGGTGAAGTGGCCGTTCGTAACTATAAGAAAGGTCAAGAGGTGGAAGCAGTCGTGCTGTCGGTTGATCCTGAGCGCGAGCGTATTTCACTTGGCATCAAACAACTCGAAAGTGATCCTGTCTCTGACTATATCGCGACGCATCCGAAAGGTAGTGTCGTGACGGGCAAGGTCGTTGAAGTTGAACCGAAATTGGCCAAAGTTGAATTGGCTGAGGATGTCTATGGTCAACTTCGTGCTTCTGAAATCAGTGCAGAACGCGTTGAAGATGCGCGTACTAAGCTGAAAGAAGGCGATGAGATTGAAGCCAAGATAATTAACGTCGATCGCAAGAACCG
>RFGJ01000284.1 GCA_003696665.1 Gammaproteobacteria bacterium
GCCCGCCGTGCCGGGCAATCCAAGAAACTTCAACCAGAACCACAGCGGGCAATTTTCGCGCCGCTTACCTACCGCCGAAGGCGGGTCGGGTGCATGCAGGGTTAGCCCGTTTCCATTTATTTTGACCAGGGATCTATCCTGATTTTCCAGTCTCCATCCTCCTTGATCAAATCAACACTGTCTGATTCCTCCGACCCATTTCCCATAACGATTTTCACGGTCACCTGTGCAATATCGCCTTTGACTGTTTCTTCTACTACCTTCACAGATTTAAGCCCCCCTTCAGCCGCCATCTGGTTAGATGCCTCAATCAATGCCGCTCGCCACTTGTCATATCCCAGACTCTGGATAGTTGAGCTCGACAAGTATCCTATTGCTTCTTCTATCTCCCCTTTGTCTATTGCCACAAAAAAGCGTTGGACTGTTTTTCCCGGCCCAGCACTACAGCCTGTCAACAACGTTGCTCCCAATAGAATAGCAAACACGATCAAAATCTTATTTTTCATCGTTCGTCTCCTTTCAAAGGTGTCACTGTACTGTAGATTAATGTGAAATGCCCGCTTTCAATTATCAATGATGGATAAATCACCTCCTTTACTTTCAAAAAAGGGAAGTCCACACTGTTGAACTGTCCATCAGTAATATCTATTCCAGCATCTTTATACGCTTTGTAAACAAGTTCTGTGCAGTACAACATATTATCTGAAAAGATATCGAAATCGCGATCAAAACGTTTTCTGCCCACCCAACTTAATGCGTTTCTGACAGCATTACTGATTACCCTTTGCTCTATACCATGAGGACGGTAGATAGCGAGAGATGTTGATTGTTCAACAAAAGTTTGGAGTGGCTCGATACGCACTTCCTCATTCCCTACAGGCAAAACGTGGATAACATATACCTTATCCATTCCCGTATATGCTATTCCTACATGGGAAAAAGATTGCTCACGGTCAAGCATGGCAACAAACTGACCACCCACGCTATTGGTCCGTCGAAACACCAAGTCACCACTTTCCACCACCGGCAATGCGTTTAGAGAGACAGCAATACTATTTGCAGGCACGGCCTTTCGGCGCGGCGTGCTTCCTGCCATCAACATCAACACTATCATCAGCAAGAGGAACAATTTGGCAAACTGCCATTTCATACCCATTTCTTTATTTTTGAGGTAGACATAAAGGTGTTCTAATGTGACAACGTCTTTTTTGCGCAGGATGCACCTATAGAGACCTCAGAGCATGGCAGTAAAATTGACAACTAGGTAAGACCAAGAAATGCGTTTTCTATCATAACGGGCTAACGGGGGCGTAACCGGCTCGCCGTCACTGGCAAGACTCGCCTATTTCATTATAGCCAAACTTGGCAATTTCCGCGCCGCTTACCCAGAGCCGAA
>RFGJ01000285.1 GCA_003696665.1 Gammaproteobacteria bacterium
CCTTGGCGCTCGAATGTCTGCTGCCACCGTTCGGCAAATCGAATAATCACTTCCATCGCCTGTGCCGGTGTCAGGCGTGGATCAACCTGCGTAGTATAGTTTTTGTTCAGGTCGGCATGTCGGATCCCGCTTACTCCGCCGATACATTCAGTGACATTGTCCGCACTCGTTTCAAGGTGGAGACCATGTAATCGACTACCACGATCCGCATGAATTTGTATCGCGCGTTCGATTTCTCGAACAATGTCGGCGACATTTCGGTATTTGCGATGGTGAACGTCAGTTTGTGTGTTGCCATGCATGGGGTCGCACAACCAGATGACCGGGAAGTCATGTTGCTCCGTGACGTCGAGAAGTTTGGGCAAATATTGGGTGATTTTTTTGGCGCCAAAGCGATGGATTAAGATCACGGTTCGGTTGGGATGGTGGTGTGTTAATCGTTCGAGAATTTTCACAAGCCAGTCCGGGCTCATTCGCGGACCAACCTTAATCGCCACAGGATTGGCCAGACCGCGTAGGTATTCGATGTGCGCACTCTGTGGTGTGGCCGTTCTCATGCCAACCCAAGGTAAATGGGTTGACAAACAATACCACTGCCCGTTGATTTGTCGTGTCAGGGCGGATTCGTAACGAAGCAGTAAGGCCTCGTGGCTTGTATACAGTGACGGGCTTTGGACAATTTTTTGCGCCCCAAGCTCTGACACCCACCGGAGCGATTGCTGCGCTTGCCGGATGTGTTTGCCAAGCGTGGGGTGGTGCTTTACTTCCAATGGGATCGATTCATCGTTTAGTAGATCCGCCTGAACAAGATCATCTGATAATGCTCGGATGTAGTTTAATGTCAATGACGCCAGCCCATAGCCGCGAACCATTCGATGTGGGTCCGGGGTGCGCGCCGCCTCCGTGAATTCTGGGGCGTTGACAAGTTCGCCTCGGAAAGCTGGTAACGAAACGTTATTTCGAGTCTCGGTCACAGCCGAGCGCGGCTTGGCATATTGGCCGGCAATTCGACCAATGGTCAGCACCGATTTTTGGGTTTGGTGACCAAGCAATACGGCGAGTTGGTTTAAAAGCCATACTTTTCGCCTGATTCGGTCGGCAGTGCAATCGCTGAAAGCTTCTGAACAATCTCCGGCGTGAAGTATCAATCTTTGTCCGCGTTGAACCTCTAGAAGTTTCTGTTTGAGCGCTTCAACTTCCGCTGGCGTCACTAATGGTGGCAGGCCAGATAGTTCGTGACATACCTTGGCCAATACGGCTTGGTCGGGATAATCGGGTTGCTGCTGGAGGTCGTAGTCCTGCCATGAAAGCGGGTGCCAGTCAGACATATTGGTTTGGTGTGAAGCGGCTGCGCCTTGCTGCCATTGTAACCGAGTCTGATTGGCGTTGCAGCCAAAGATTAGTCCTCGTCCAAATCATCATCAATGTCAGAATCATCCTCTAGCTCGGCCAGAGCTTCCTTGAGGATTTTTTGAATCATTGGATCGGCAGGACGCTCATGAGTTCCGCAAAGATCGCATAACAAAGCAACTGGATTGTTTTCTAAACGTTCGATGCTGATTTCTTCACCACACTTCTTGCATAGCCCGTACGTGCCGTCCACAATCCGTGCCAGTGCGCTATTGATACGGTTAATACGCAATTTGATTTCTGGAATAGGATTGTCCGGATCCATATTTTGTTGGAGAATTTCCAGCTCTTTTTCCAGCTTTTCCTCAAACTTGAGAAATAGATCGCGATCGATGCTCATGGTCACCTCAGACAAATTGGGTTGTTGGGTCCAGAGACAGCAAAAACGCGCTTAATTTACTGTCACCTGGCCAGTAACGCAATGGTTTTTTCATGCCAACTGGAATCCGAAATAAGCTTTTGGCGAAGCATTCAAAGCGCTGGCAGAGCACTCTATCCAGACCATGATACGTCATATGTCGAGGCCATCTAACGTTTCGAGTTCAATGAGGACCGATTGCTTGACATCAATTTTAATGTTAGGTCGATACGATTTTGTTTGGCACAATGTCATTAATCTGGGGACTGATTGGTAGGCACAATGGCAAAAGCCAAGCGTCAGTTTACTTGCACTGAGTGTGGTGCGATTGCAAATAAATGGATGGGGCAATGCCCTGATTGTCAGCGCTGGAACACAATGGTGGAAACGCTGTTGGAGTCGGCGACAACGTCGCCAAGGTTTCAGGGTTATGCGGGTGAAAGGAGTCAAGTCCAGCGCCTTGGTGAAGTGGCACCATCGCAAAAAACGCGTGTCACTACTGGATTGTCCGAGCTTGATCGCGTGCTTGGCGGTGGGTTGGTGAGCGGTAGTGTCATCTTAATCGGTGGCGACCCAGGGATAGGCAAGTCAACATTGCTCCTTCAATGCCTTGGACATTTGAGCCAACAATACCAGACCCTGTACGTCACTGGCGAAGAGTCCGCAGAGCAGGTTTCACTTCGTGCTGCCCGCCTCCAATTGAAAAGAGACAACTTGCTGTTGCTCACTGAGACACAAATTGAGCATATTCTGTCCACAGCGAAGACATTAGCCCCATCGGTAATGGTGGTGGACTCGATTCAGACTATTTTTACCGAACACTTGGGCAGTGCGCCAGGCGGCGTGGCGCAGGTCAGAGAAAGTGCTGCGCAACTTGTGCGTTTTGCAAAACAAACACAAACCGCTGTATTTGTGGTGGGGCATGTCACCAAGGACGGCGCTTTGGCTGGACCGAGGGTCCTCGAACATATGGTCGATACTGTGTTGTATTTTGAGGGTCAAGAAGACAGTCGATACCGTGTGATTCGAGCGGTTAAGAATCGATTTGGCGCGGTCAATGAACTGGGCGTATTTGCCATGACTGAGACTGGCTTGAAGGAGGTCAAAAACCCGTCTGCAATCTTTTTGTCACGTTATCAAGATCCGGTGGCAGGAAGCGCGGTGACCGCCACTTGGGAAGGCAGCCGGCCATTGCTGGTCGAAGTTCAGGCATTGGTTGATCAGTCGTCACTTGCCAATCCTCGCCGTTTGGCACTTGGATTGGACGCGACAAGACTTGGCATGTTGTTGGCGGTACTGCATCGGCATGGTGGCGTGGCATGCCATGATCAAGATGTCTTTGTCAATGTCGTCGGTGGCGTGCGGGTGGCCGAAACCAGCGCCGACTTGGCGTTACTGCTCGCTGTCGTGTCAAGCTTACGAGATAGGCCCTTGCGAGATCGGTTGGTGGTGTTTGGCGAAGTGGGACTGGCGGGCGAAGTTCGGCCTGTTCCATTCGGTGTTGAACGCCTTCGTGAAGCCGCCAAACTCGGTTTTTCTCAAGCCATTGTGCCAGCCGCCAATGTGCCCAAAAAACCGCTGGATGGGATCACGGTGCAGGGCGTGCAATTTGTGTCTGACGCCCTGCCGCATGCCTTCGATTGAAGTTGGATGTGGGTGGTCCTGGCCGTGATTAGGCCAATGGTTTATAACGAATTCGATGGGGTTGTTCAGCATCAACGCCGAGTCGGCGCTTGCGATCCGCTTCGTAATCAGCGTAGTTGCCTTCAAACCACACAGTTTCGCTGTCGCCTTCGAATGCGAGGATATGGGTGGCCACCCGATCGAGGAACCAACGATCGTGTGAAATGACCACGGCACAGCCTGGAAACGCTAAAAGTGCCTCTTCCAGCGCGCGTAAGGTTTCGACATCGAGATCGTTGGTTGGCTCGTCAAGGAGTAGCACATTGCCGCCACTGCGTAACAGCTTGGCCAAATGCACACGGTTGCGTTCTCCGCCGGACAAGTCACTGATGCGTTTTTGTTGGTCAGCACCGCGGAAGTTGAAGCGTCCGACATAGGCGCGTGAGGGAATCTCGTATTGACCGACACGGATAACATCAGAGCCGTCGGAGATTTCTTCCCACACCGTCTTGTTCGGATCAAGATTGTCTCGGTGTTGATTGACGTAGGCAATTTTCACCGTGTCGCCAATAATAATTTCACCGGCATCAGGCTTTTCCTCGCCAGTAATTAAACGGAACAGGGTCGTCTTGCCCGCACCATTTGCGCCGATCACGCCGACGATGCCACCGCGCGGGAGTCTGAAGTTGAGATCTCGATAGAGGAGACGATCGCCGTAAGCCTTGACCACATGATGTGCTTCAATGACCTTGTCGCCGAGTCGTGGTCCGGGTGGTATGTAAAGCTCTTGGGTTTCGTTTCTTTTCTGAAATTCCTGGCTTTGCAGTTCTTCGAAACGCTGGAGACGCGCTTTGGCCTTGGCATGCCGTCCCTTGGGATTGCTTCGCACCCATTCTAATTCTGCCTGAATGGCACGCTGCCTTGCTTTTTCTTGGCGTGCCTCCATTTCCAGGCGTTTTTCCTTTTGCTCCAACCAAGAAGAATAGTTGCCTTCCCATGGGATGCCGTGTCCCCGATCCAGTTCGAGAATCCAGCCAGCGACATTGTCAAGGAAATACCGATCGTGGGTGACGGCGACGACAGTACCTTTGTATTCCGCTAAAAACCGTTCGAGCCAGGCCACAGATTCTGCATCCAGATGGTTGGTCGGTTCATCTAGCAGTAACATGTCTGGTTTTGACAACAGCAACCGGCACAATGCTACGCGTCGTTTCTCGCCCCCAGATAACTTGGTGACATCGGCGTCCCAGGGCGGCAGTCTGAGCGCGTCTGCGGCGATTTCCAAGGTCCGCTCAATGTCCCAACCATCGCAGGCGTCAATTTTGTCTTGTAATTCACCTTGCTCTGCCAGCAACTTGTCAAAATCTGCATCTGGGTCGGCAAAGGCGGCGCTGATTTCGTTAAATCGTTGAAGCAGCTCGAGGATGGGACGTACGCCATCTTCCACGTTGCCTCGGACATCTTTATTTGGATCCAGTTCAGGTTCTTGCGGCAGGTAGCCAACGCGAATGCCGGGTTGTGGGCGTGCCTCGCCTTCATAATCTTTATCTACCCCTGCCATAATACGAAGTAGCGTGGATTTGCCAGCACCGTTCAGACCGAGGACGCCAATCTTGGCGCCTGGAAAGAAGCTCAGTGAAATATCCTTGAGAATCACACGTCCTGGCGGTACCACTTTGCTGACACGGTGCATGGTGTAGATGAATTGCGCCATGACACGACTCCTTAGGTAATAATCAGAACAATCAGATCGGCGGTGAGCGCGGGTTTTTTCTCGCCTTCGATTTCAATGGTATTTTCGGTTTTGATGAAATGCATGCCACGTCCGCGTGATTTGACTTCGACAAGCTTCACATGTCCGCGAATGCGCTGTCCTGATTTGACTGCGTTCATAAACCGCACCCGATCGAGACCATAATTGATCACTTGCTTGGCTTCAATCGGGATATGATTGGCATGCATATGGATTGGCGACAATAACGACAAAGTAAGGAAGCCATGGGCAATTGTCTGGCCGTAGGGGCTTTCCTTCGCTGCTCTGGCTTCGTCGACATGAATCCATTGATGATCGTCCGTGCAGTCGGCAAATGCATTGATGCGTGCTTGATCGACTAGAATCCAATCAGAAGTTCCTAAGTGTTGACCAACTTTCTGTTGCAGATCGGCAAGTGTCAAACGTTGTTCCATGGTCTCAAAAGTCAACTAACAGGCACAAAGGCCGCATTCTACCATTCAAGTGGTAACCTGTCAGTCTTCAGGCTGTTGTGACGCTTTGGAAGCGACAATCGTGTCACGACCACTTCGTTTGGCTTGATAGAGCCGTTCATCGGCGCGCGCGATCACTGAGTCGACGGTGTCTGACAGCTTGGCTTCGGCAATACCAATAGAAACGGTATGTTGGTAGCCTGGTGGTAGTAATGCAATTTGAGCACTTTTAAAGGCCTGTCGAATGCGCTCCATGGGAATGTGGGCATTTTCAACAGTCGTGTGCGGCATGATGCAGATAAATTCTTCTCCTCCCCAACGACCAAACCAATCCGATTTGCGCAAACTTTCGCGAGCAATTTTACAAAACGTCTTGATCACTTCATCCCCTGTATTGTGCCCAAATTGGTCGTTGATGGCTTTGAAGTGGTCCAAATCCAATATGGCGATCGAAAGCGGGCATCCATATCGACTCAAAAGCTCCAACTGCTGGAGTAGTATGTTATTGATGTGATGGCGGTTGTAGACGCCCGTTAGGGCATCCGTCGTGGCCAACCGTTCAATAATGCGGTTGGCACGTTCCAAGTCAGCAACACGTTTTCGTAATCGCCGTCTTAAATTGGCTACGTCCTGCGAGGCCATAGAGAAACTGAGCAGCACGATGGAGAAAAATAGCCACACCTGCCACCAGGGTAAGCCTGCATACTGGGAGTGCGCATTGACGACAGCATTCATGTAGAGACTCAGTAGCAAAGAGCCACTAATTGATAAAGACATCCATGTAATATGGCGGTGTGTCAGCTTGAA
>RFGJ01000286.1 GCA_003696665.1 Gammaproteobacteria bacterium
ACGATCATAGCAGTCGCCGTTGCGACCAACCGGAATGTCAAAGTCGAGCTTGTCGTATACTTCGTAGGGCTGCTTCTTTCGCAAATCCCAAGCAATGCCTGACCCCCTCAGCATCGGGCCTGTAAAGCCCAACTGCAAGGCACGCTCTGGGGACACTACGCCAATACCAACCGTGCGCTGTTTCCAAATTCGGTTATCGGTGAGCAGGGTCTCAATATCGTCCAAGTGGCTTTCGAACTCGGCGCAGAAGTGCTCGAGAAAATCCAATAACGAGCCTTCGCGGGCTTCGTTCATTTTTTTCACTTCTTGAGGCGAATGCCACTTGGATGGCTCATATTTCGGCATCGAATTCGGCAAGTCTCGATAAACACCGCCGGGTCGATAGTAAGCCGCGTGCATACGAGCCCCCGAGACCGCTTCATAGGCATCCATGAGCGGCTCGCGATCGCGAAATGCGTAGAGGAACACGGTCATCGCACCAATATCCAGACCGTGCGCCCCAATCCACAGCAAGTGATTAAGAATTCGGGTGATTTCATCGAACATGACTCGGATATACTGGGCTCGAATCGGCACTTCGATGCCCAGCAGTTTTTCGATTGCCATCACATAGCCATGCTCATTACACATCATGGACACATAGTCCAAACGATCCATGTAGCCGATGCTTTGGTTGAACGGCTTGCTCTCGGCCAACTTTTCCGTGGCGCGGTGCAATAGGCCAATATGAGGATCCGAGCGAACAATGGTTTCGCCATCCATCTCAAGTACAAGACGCAGTACGCCGTGCGCAGCCGGGTGCTGAGGGCCAAAGTTGATGGTGAAGTTCTTGATATCAGCCATCGTTCTGCTCCTCTTTGCTGGCCGCGCCAAAGCGTGTTTCCTCACGAATTACGCGCGGAACAAGAACTCTCGGTTCGATGGATACCTTTTCGTAAACGCATCGACGCTCGGCCGCGTCGTAGCGCATTTCCACATGGCCAATGAGAGGAAAGTCTTTGCGGAAGGGATGACCAACAAAACCGTAATCCGTCAGAATTCTCCGCAGGTCGGGGTGGCCTTCATACATAATTCCAAACAAATCGAACGCCTCACGTTCATACCAATTCGCCGACGCCCAGATATCGACGAGACTTGGCACCACCGGAAACTCGTCATCCTCAGCAAAAGTTCGAACGCGAATGCGCCGGTTATGGACAATCGACAAAAGGTGTACTACTGACGCGAATCTTGGGCCTTGCCGCACGGCATGGCGCTCTGCTGCTGGCATGACAGCACGCTCAAATCCGTGTTCTGTTGCCGCATGGGTTTCCCAGTCGGCGACACCGTAGGCGCTGTAATCAATGCCACAAAGGTCGATCAACTGCTCAAATCGAAAGTCGTCATGGTCCCTTAACACCAACGCCACTTCGCGTAGAGTGGCGCAGGGGACTTCAATGGTAATTTCATCGTAAGCCACAGCGATATTTGAGGCTTTATCGCCGAAGTGTTTTTCAATGATATTGACGAAACCTGACCAGCTCATGCCGCCGCCCCTTCTTGATTATCGGCGTCCTGTCGCGCAATCGTGTTCGTTCGGCGAATTTTATTTTGCAACTGAATGATGCCGTAAATCAGTGCCTCAGCGGTCGGCGGGCAACCAGGAACATAGACATCCACCGGCACGATACGATCACAGCCGCGCACCACCGCATAGGAATAATGGTAGTAACCACCGCCATTGGCACATGATCCCATCGAAATCACCCAACGGGGTTCGGCCATCTGATCATAAACACGGCGAAGTGCTGGCGCCATTTTATTGGTTAACGTGCCAGCAACGATCATCACGTCCGATTGTCGCGGACTCGGTCGAAACACTACGCCAAACCGGTCCAAATCGTAACGGCTTGCACCGGCCTGCATCATTTCCACCGCGCAACATGCCAAGCCAAACGTCATCGGCCACATCGACCCCGTTCGGGCCCAGTTAATGACAGTGTCTAGGGTGGTCGTGACAAAGCCTTCTTTGAGAACGCCTTCTATTCCCATTCTAGGGCTCCTTTCTTCCACTCATACAAAAAGCCCACGACAAGCAGGCCGAGGAAAACCATCATTGTCCAGAACCCGAACCAGCCGATCGAGTCAATGACGATCGCCCACGGGAACAAGAATGCGATTTCCAAGTCAAAAATAATGAAAAGGATGGCGACCAGATAAAAACGCACGTCAAATTTCATGCGCGCATCTTCAAACGGGTCAAAACCGCATTCAAATGGGGCGAGCTTATCGGGATCGGGTTTGTGTGGTCCAAGGATGTAACCAGCCAGAATGGCCACCGAGCCAACCATCAGACCTATGATCAGGAATACCAATATCGGAAGGTAGTTTTCGAGCATCGTCAACCCTTTTTCGTCATCGTGGGTCGTTCGTCGGCCTATGGCTGAGCGAACGTGCCTGCGCGAATTGTAGCAGATTGAGCGACGGTTCGCCGCTAAAACCGAGCGGGAACCGTACTGTCATAATGGTGCCGAAGGCCGGACTTGAACCGGCACGGCTTACGCCACTACCCCCTCAAGATAGCGTGTCTACCAATTCCACCACTTCGGCATGTCAGATTGGCCGCAGACGCTGCCGCCAATCATGAACCTTTTTGGTCGTCAGACTTTTGCTCTTTTTGGTCAGCCTTTGGTTCATCGGCTGACGACTTTTCAGAAGAATCCGTCGCTGCCGGTGGAGTCCCGTCAGCCTCAGGTGCCACCGCCGTTGACGAGGCGTGATCTTCCACACTTGGCACCAATTCGTCAATACCTTTTGTGGCTTTTTCTTGACCCTTTTGATCTGCCTCAGCCTTAATCTTGGCCGCAATGTCTTCTGTCGACTTGTCACGATGCGCGACCATGTAGCCAAGCGAAAGTGCAATCACAAAAAACAGCGTTGCCAACACCGCTGTCGTGCGTGTGAGAAAGTTTCCTGACCCCGCCGAACCGAAAACAGTGCCCGATGCACCAGCGCCGAACGAGGCCCCCATATCAGCACCCTTACCGTGTTGAATGAGGATTAACCCAATCAATGCCACAGACACAACCAAAAACAATACCAATAAAATCTCGTACATATTCGCTCTCACCTGTTGGAATGTACCACCGCCGCTTTGACGATCGACAAAAAACTCTCCGCTTGCAGCGACGCACCCCCAATTAAACCACCATCAATATCCGGCTGTGCAAACAATTCTGCCGCATTTTCTGGTTTTGCACTCCCGCCATACAAAATTCGAACACGTTCGGCAGGCAGCATCTGATCGACAAGCCAGCTTCGAATGAAGGCATGCACTTCCTGGGCCTGTGTTGCCGAGGCACTTTTCCCAGTACCGATGGCCCAGACCGGCTCATAAGCAATGACAATGCTCGCCCAGTGCTCGTTATTGACCGCATCGCACACCGCTCGAAGTTGGCGCTGAATCACAGACAAAGTCTCTCCGGAAGTCCGTTGCTCAAGCGTTTCACCAACACACACCACCGCGCACAAGCCGGCATCGACCGCCTTGCGCACCTTCTTCGCAACAATGTCATCAGATTCTGCAAACAGTGCCCGTCGCTCAGAGTGGCCGACAATGACATAATCAACACCCAAATCTCGGAGCATGGCGGCGGTCACTTCACCAGTATAGGCGCCTTCATCAAACGCCGATACGTTCTGCGCGCCGATCTTTAACGCGGTACCGGCAGCATCCGCAATCGCCTGTGATAAGTGAACAAACGTCGGGCAGACAGCCACTTCAACACCACTGGGCAATGCGGAACAGATCGCCGACACGAGTCGCTTGTTCGTTCCAAGCGTCCCGTGACTCTTCCAATTCCCCATGACCAACGGTGTTCGCATCATCATGTCCACTTTTAAATCATCGCGCGGCGCGATCTTACAGGACAGGTAGGCTGGAAACAAGAGGGTGTCCAAGTTCAATACATTTGAGACACTGAGACATGAGGAACCTCATAACCAACACTTCGAATATACTCGGCAGGCGTCCTATATTTCAATGCCTGATG
>RFGJ01000287.1 GCA_003696665.1 Gammaproteobacteria bacterium
GTCGCTGAGGACATCGGCGAGCCCCGCATAGATGCGCGGCCGGCGCTCGCCCACAACCACGATCTCCTCGCAGCCGTCGCCGCAGGCGCCGGACGAGGCCCCACCAGAACCGCGCCCGCCCCCTCCGCTGCCACCCAAGCGCGGAGCATCGCCTAACTTATACACTCAAGACAATAAGCCCCCCAAGCACGGCAACGTCTATTTCTGCACATAATTGAATGGAACATCTAGGTCACATATTATCATCAAAGAAGACAAATCCCCAGTTTTACTAAATGTCAAAACAATGAAATTCTCATCTTTGAAATCCTCACGAACACGACAACCAACACTTTGATAATCCAAGAATGGCAGCAACAGTCTCGTCTTACCAAATGTTTCATCCATAATACCGTTCAGAACACCGATTCTTGACGCATCGATCTCCTTTATCTTCCTAACTATTGGAAATCTATCTCCAATATCCGCGCACCTCTTGCCAACGCAGACTCTCTCCAACCTGCCTGTTTGATCCATCGTAACGGAAATTTTTGTATAGTGTCCTTTTTTCTCCCTATCCTCAACCGTGATACTCAGCCCACGCAGTATGGAAGGGCCATACCCAATCTCTGTAGCCGTTGCATCTATAGATATAGATTGTAAAATCAAAAGCGAACATATATAACATATAATACAAATAATTTTTTTTTGGCAGGACAATTTTGAAATATTTAATTTTGTAGACATGATCATTTTCCTTTGTTGCCTATGCAGCCAGATGGAGCGATAGTCTCACCCGTTGGTTGAGTACTCCCATAGAATGCCCCCCGATACTTTTTCACCGCGCCAGACGGAGTGCTTAAAAATACTATTATTAAACGACGATTCGACAGAGAAAATAGAGCATGGTCCATAGAGCCAAACACTCTTGTGTCCGCGCTCTCATATCCATTCGCTGAATTTAGAATCGTCGACAGATCGTCACTGCCATCCCTGACATGCCGATGCAGCACGGCGACGAGATCGGGTGAAACATCCGTCGATATCGGGACCGAGGTTGCACCACCCTTCAGCAGCTCCCTGACAGTAAAACCGCCATCA
>RFGJ01000288.1 GCA_003696665.1 Gammaproteobacteria bacterium
CAAAACAGTAAAATCGAACCGCCGTCCGGCAGCATCCTGATTGGCAGCGACGAGTTTGAATCCGATGCTGCGAATGTATTCGTTGATAAGCGGATCGTCCAAAACAAGATCGCTGGCTCTCAGTTGGCGAATTATCAAGTCACCCCAAGTTTGCTCCTCTTTGACCGACAAAACACGGTCACTGCTGCTGCCAAGCTGCGGCAAGTTCTCATGAGCCGCAGGATGAGCATCTGGCATGCAGAGCGTTGAGATGATTACCGCTAGACAGACTGTCCTGAAATTCATAGGATGTTGGTCACATTGTGTTGCCGTGTTCATCTATAGAGTACATGAATTACGGTAAGTTTCGAATCCAGTCATATCATTTGTCATGAGAACAGGGACACATGAATAAAACGCTCGGTGCATGGTGGCAAAGAAAGTTTGGCAACCCTGAAGCATTGGTTCTGATTTCTTTACTCGTTGGTATCTCTGTTGTCATCTATTGGTTTGGTCGCATTCTCGCCCCGATTCTGGTGGCCGTGGTGTTGGCTTACTTGCTCGATTGGGTGGTGGAAGCACTCGAGGGCAAGGGAATGCCAAGACACATGGCGGTGATGGTTGTGTTTGTGTCGTTTTTGGCATTTCTCATCTGGCTGGTCTTGGTGCTTCTGCCGCTCGTTTGGTCGCAGGTTGAGGCGCTTTCCACAGAGTGGCCGCAATGGGTGCAGCGGGGACAATTGTGGATTAAGAATCTCCCTAAAGATTATCCCGGAATCTTTACGCCTGAACTTGTGGCGGACTTAAGCCGCCAAATGGGTGGACAGTTAGGTGAACTGGGGCGATTGATTGTCTCTATCTCGCTCAGCTCCATTTTGAATTTGGCGGCAATCGCGGTGTATATGATCTTAGTCCCGCTGATGGTGTTCTTCTTTTTAAAGGATAAACATCAGATTCTAGACTGGATTTCCAAACATTTGCCGAGAAACCGAGCACTTGCGGTTCGCGTCTGGCAAGAGGTTGATATGCAAATCGGTAACTATGTCCGCGGCAAGATCAGTGAAATCTTAATCGTGGGCAGTACTTCGTACTTCGCCTTTGCACTGCTTGGATTAAATTATGCGTTGCTGCTTGGTGTCCTTGTCGGCTTGTCCGTTTTGATTCCCTACATTGGGGCGGCTGTTGTGACCGTGCCAGTGCTTGTGGTGGGTTATTTGCAATGGGGCGGGAGCAGTCAGTTTATTATTCTGACAGTGGTGTATCTCGTCATTCAGGCGCTGGATGGGAATGTGTTGGTACCTATTCTTTTTTCCGAGGCGGTTAGCCTTCACCCAGTTGCCATCATTGCTGCGGTCCTGTTATTTGGTGGCCTTTGGGGATTCTGGGGCGTCTTTTTCGCCATTCCACTCGCAACCTTGGTGAAAGCCATCATCAATGCCTTGGAAGACGGGCAGGTGATGGAAGACGAACCGCTACCAGATGCCGCCAAACAATAAGTTATCTGTATGGCCTTGCCCTGAGCACTCGCTGGCACTGACATTCTCTTTGCTCGTAGTGGAGTGATCCTTTGCTGTTCCTAGTTTCTGCCAAACCGAACTTCAGCAGAGAATATCGACTTCTTCAATCACTCGGCACACCAGTTTCGAGCGGAGCTACACAAAGACAATCAATTTCTGCTTTGCGTGCGCAAGGCTGACCTCGTACAATCCATGTGTTCTCATCAACAGAAAGGTCAGTTATGCATTTGTGCGACGATATTTTAGCGTTAATTGGCAATACGCCGTTGGTTCGTGTAAACAATCTGGACACTGGACCCTGCACCTTGTGGTTGAAGCTGGAGTCGCAAAATCCCGGTGGCTCGATCAAAGACCGAATCGCGCTGAAGATGATCGAAGCGGCTGAGGAGTCTGGTCAATTGCGGCCGGGGGATACAATTATCGAAGCGACAGCCGGTAACACAGGACTGGGCTTGGCGCTGGTCGCGGCGTTAAAAGGTTATAAGCTCAAAATCGTGATGCCCGATAAAATGAGTCGGGAAAAAGTTTACAGTTTGCAAGGGCTCGGCGCTGAAGTCCTGATGACGCGAAGCGATGTTTGCAAGGGACACCCTGAATATTATCAAGATGTGGCTGCTCGTTTAGCCAAGGAAACCGGGGGTTATTACATCAACCAATTCTGTAATCCGAATAATGTGGCCGCACACTATGAAGGGACTGCGCCTGAAATTTGGGAACAATTGCGAGGGCAGGTGGACGCTTTTGTCTGTGGTGTTGGTTCCGGGGGCACGCTTAGTGGTGTCGGTCGGTTTCTTAAGGAAAGGAAACCGAATGCGGAGATCGTGCTTGCTGATCCCGAAGGTTCGGTACTTGCGCCTTTTATCCAAACAGGCACGATGCCAGAAGCGGGTAGTTGGGTTGTGGAAGGCATTGGTGAAGACTTTGTCCCGGACATATGCGATCTCAGCCTTGTCGACAAAGCCTATACGATCACTGATGCGGAAAGTTTAAATACGGCGCGTCGGCTTGTGGCGGCAGAAGGTATTATGGGTGGGTCTTCAACTGGCACATTAGTGGCCGCCGCACTCCGCTATTGTCGCGAACAAACGCAAGCCAAGAATGTCGTGACCTTGGTATGCGATACGGGGAATCGATATCTGTCGAAAATGTACAATGACGACTGGATGAAAGAAAAAGGTTTCTTGTAAGCGTGGAGAGTTTGATGCGTAAAACTGACAACCTGCAGTTTGATACTTTGGCGATTCATGGTGGTCAAGCGCCGGAGCCCATCACTGGTGCGGTGATGCCGCCAATATTTACCACTTCGACCTATGTGCAATCGGCGCCCGGTGAACACACTGGATTTGAGTACTCGCGAACGCAAAATCCGACTCGCTTTGCCTATGAGCGTGCTGTGGCTGCCCTTGAAAATGGCAGTCGTGCCTTTGGGTTTGCCTCTGGCATGGCGGCAACCGCCACCGTGCTGGAGCTGCTCGATGCAGGAGATGAAGTTTTGGCGATGGACGATCTGTACGGTGGCACCTATCGCTTATTTGAACGAGTGCGTCGGCGTAGTGCCAATCTGGCGTTTCGCTATTTGGATATGTCAGATATTCGAAGTGTCAGCGAGGCGTTGAGCGCCAAAACGAAAATGATCTGGATTGAAACGCCGACGAATCCGCTGCTCAAGTTGGTGGACATTGAAGCGCTGGCTGAGCTTGCGCGCATGAATGATATTTTGCTGGTCGTGGATAATACTTTTGCCACCCCGTACAACCAGCGGCCGCTTGACCTTGGTGCGCACATTGTTGTGCATTCGGCGACAAAATATTTGAATGGCCATTCCGATATGGTGGGTGGCGCGGTTGTCGTTCGAGATGAGGAGCTCGGTGAGCGGCTTGCATTTCTGCAAAACTCAATTGGTGCTGTCAATGGGCCTTTTGACGCTTATCTTGGTCTACGTGGTCTGAAAACGCTGGGGTTGCGTATGGCGCGCCATAATGAGTCAGCGATGATGTTGGCCGAATGGTTGGAAAATCATCCCAACGTCGAAAAGGTGATTTATCCGGGCTTGCCGTCGCATCGTCAACATACACTTGCTCAAAAGCAAATGACACGGGGCTATGGAGGCATTGTCAGTATTTATTTGAAAGGTGATGTTTCGGCGGCTCGGACCTTTATGCAGCGTCTGCAATGGTTTGCGTTGGCCGAGAGTCTAGGTGGTGTCGAAAGTCTGGCCAATCATCCTGCATTGATGACACATGCTTCAATACCGGTATCTGTCCGTGAAAAACTCGGGATTACCGATAACTTGGTAAGACTCAGTATTGGTATTGAAGCGACCAGCGACTTGCAGGACGATTTGGCGCAAGCGCTTGGATCTATTTAATCCGAATGATTGAGTATGTTCACCGGCGCGTAGTCGTCGGTGAGCAACGGC